>NZLV01000048.1 GCA_002694345.1 Maricaulis sp. | reverse complement strand
CCACGCACAGTTTCGACGTACGCGGCCCGGCGACCGGTGTGGATGATCTGGGCATGCACGCCGGCGGTTTTGTGGGTTTGGAGAGCCTCGAGGGTCAGCTGACGATCCGTCTGGCCCTGGATGCCTTCCAGCTGGGTTCTGAAACCAGCCAGCAGGCGACAGCACGGGTGGGATGGCGCTTCTAGGAAGTGCCGGGCAACATACGCGAGCGGACCAGGAAGCGGCGCTCGCGGCCATTGTCGAGTGAGAACATGCCGCCGCGGCCGGGAACCACGTCCAGGATGAGCTGGGTGTGTTTCCAGGCTTCGTATTGCTGGCCGCCGATATAGACCGGCACCGGGCCTATATAGCCCAACAGGACGTCGCGCTCGCCGATGCGGAAGTCGGCGGCCGGGTAGCACATGGGCGAAGAGCCGTCGCAGCAGCCGCCGGACTGGTGGATCAGGATGTCGGGGACATCGCGCCGGATTTCGGCCAACAGGTCTTCCGCGGCCTCGGTCGCCATGACCCGGCGCAGGTCGGGTTGGGGTGTCTGTGTCATCGGGGTTCGGGGGCGGTGAAAGGGATGGGGAGCAGGCCTGCAAGGCAGGGTCGGCCCGCTCCCCGGGGAGGACCTTAGAAGAAGCCGAGCTTTTTCGGGCTGTAGCTGACCAGCATGTTCTTGGTCTGCTGATAGTGATCCAGCATCATCTTGTGGGTCTCGCGACCGACACCGGATTGCTTGTAGCCGCCAAAGGCCGCATGGGCCGGATAGGCGTGATAGCAATTGGTCCAGACCCGGCCGGCCTGGATGCCGCGGCCGAAGCGGTAGCAGGTATTGGCATTGCGGCTCCACACGCCGGCGCCGAGGCCGTAGAGCGTGTCATTGGCAATCGCCAGCGCTTCCTCTTCATCCTTGAAGGTCGTCACGGAAACCACCGGGCCGAAGATCTCTTCCTGGAAGACGCGCATCTTGTTGTGGCCCTTCAGCACGGTCGGCTCGACATAGAAGCCGTTCGCCAGCTCGCCGGGCAGACTGGCCGCCTTGCCGCCGATGAGGATCTCCGCGCCTTCCTGCCGGCCGATATCGAAATAGGAGAGGATTTTCTCCTTCTGCTCCGACGAGGCCTGGGCACCGATCATGGTCTGCGGATCGAGCGGGCTGCCCTGCTTGATCTGCGCGACGCGCTTGAGGGCACGTTCCATGAAGCGGTCATAGATGTCCTCATGGATCAGGGCGCGCGAGGGACAGGTGCAGACCTCGCCCTGGTTCAGGGCGAACATGGCAAAGCCTTCCAGCGCCTTGTCGAAATAGTCGTCATCGGCGTCGGCGACATCCTTGAAGAAGATGTTCGGCGATTTGCCGCCCAGTTCCAGCGTCACCGGGATCAGGTTTTCCGAGGCGTATTGCATGATCAGCCGGCCGGTCGTCGTCTCGCCGGTGAAGGCGATCTTGGCGATCCGGTTGGACGAGGCCAGCGGCTTGCCGGCTTCCAGACCGAACCCGCTGACAATGTTGAGCACGCCCGGCGGCAGGAGGTCGCCGACCAGGTCGATCCAGACCAGGATGCTGGCCGGGGTCTGCTCGGCGGGCTTGAGCACGACGCAATTGCCGGCGGCCAGCGCCGGGGCGAGTTTCCAGGCGGCCATCAGGAGCGGGAAATTCCAGGGGATGATCTGGCCGACCACACCCAGCGGTTCGTGGAAATGGTAGGCCACCGTGTCCGCATCGAGCTCGGCCAGCGAGCCTTCCTGTGACCGGATACAGCTGGCGAAATAGCGGAAATGGTCGATGGCCAGCGGCAGGTCGGCGGCCATGGTCTCGCGGATCGGCTTGCCATTATCCCAGGTCTCGGCCAGGGCGAGGGCTTCCAGATTGCATTCCATCCGGTCGGCGATGGCCATCAGGCAGGCCGCGCGTTCGGCGACGGAGGTGTGGGCCCAGGCGTCCTTGGCACCATGGGCCGCGTCCAGCGCGGCTTCGATGTCCTGGGCGTCGGACCGGGCAATCTCGCCCACCGGGCCGCCATGGATCGGCGACGTGTTGGTGAAATAGCGTCCGGCCGCCGGAGCGCGCCATTCGCCGCCGATGAAATTGTCATAGCGCGGCTTGAACGGCGCTTTCATCGTGGAATTCGGATCAGTCAGTACATTCATGGAAACCTCCCAGTGAGTGTGCCCTTGGTGGGCATCTGACCGGCAGGCTAGGCAGGATGTCGGGCGTCGGGCAGCGGGGGTCTGCGCGCGGTCACAGAACCTGTCTCAGGAATGAGACAGGCAGCCGGACAATTCGCGAAACTCAGTCCCCGGAAGGGGCGATCCCGAACTGTTTCATGCGGCGATAAAGGGTGGCGCGGCCAATGCCCAGGGCGCGGGCTGCGGCACTGGCATTGCCCTTGGCGCGGGCGAGGGCGCGGCGAATCTCTCCGGCCAGGGCGTCGTCCAGCCCCTGGGTGCCAGCGGCAGTCTGCAAGATATCACTGGCCGGGCGCGGCGAGGCGAGGGCGGCATCATCCAGTCCGAAGACCTGGCGGGCGGCGCGCGTGGCCCCGATCACCAGATCGTCCCGGTCCACGGCCAGCAGGACGGGCGCGCCCTGCGGGTCGGTCTGGGCGACAATGATGCGATGATCGCGGAAGGCGGCCTGGAAATGATCCGCCTCGATCCGGCGGGCCGCATCGGTGATCACGCCGCCCAGAAGGTTGGACATGGCCTCATTCTGATCGCGGCGGCAGGAGGACAGGTCGAGCGCGGCGGCGAGGCGGCCGCGATGGTCGAAGATCGGCGCGTCCATGCAGGCCAGCCCGGTATTGCGGGCATAGAAGTGCTGATCGCGGTGGATGGTGACAGGGCGTTTTTCGACCAGACAGGTCCCGATCCCGTTCGTGCCTTCGGCGGCCTCGCTCCAGATCGCGCCTTCCCCGAGGCCCCATTGATCGAAATCGCCAGCCAGGCTTGCACTGCCATGGCGCTCCAGGATGACGCCTTCGGCATTGGTCAGCAGGACGCAGCAGCCATCATCGCCCACCATGCGCAACAGGCGCTGCAGGGTGGGCCGGGCGACAAGAAGGAGTTGTTCGGCCGCCTGGCGGGCCTCGGCCAGGTGCTGTGCCTCGACCCGTTCAGCTGCCTGCCGCATGGACGGGTCGAGCCCGTGGTAACGGATGGACCGGGTCCAGGATGCCGCTACCAGCGAGGACGCCGCCGCCGTGGCGGACTCGACCGTCTGGTGCACCGTGTCTTTGTGATCGCGACGTGGCATCGGCTTCCTCTTCCCGGTTGCAGGATGACACAGAATTCCCGGCGAGCGGAATCGGGATGGGCAGTCCGGATCATCGGGGTGCCGAAACGTCAGGCACGGCAGGGTGATGCAGGCTTGCAACCGTTCATCAGTGGATACGCGCAAAAGGCGAGTTTGCGCTTTCTCTCTCGCCTCTCTTGTGTGACAAGGCAGGCGTGTTTTCTGGGTGTGGGGACGGACATGCGTGCATTGACGGCAATCAAGACGGGCCTGGTGGGAGGCGTGAGCGCGTTGGCCCTTTCGGCGGCGGTACAGGCGCAGACCTGTACCTTTGAAGCCGATGCCGAGGCGGGCGCAGACAATGCGAATTGTACGGCCGGTCTCGACTACGCGATTTTCTACATTCCCAACCTGCATGATGTGACGCTGGAAGCCGGTTTTGACTCCCGTGGCCTGATCTTCATCGACAATAGCGGCATGCTGACGGTGCGGGGCACAACCGACACGAATGGCTCGATCGGGTCGTCTGCCATTCTCATCCGCGCCGGTATCGACTTCGAGGCCTTCATCCATGAGGGCATTCTGACCAGCGACGCCATGCACGGCATCGAGTTGGAAGCCGGGGTCACGGCCGGTGAATTCGTGAATTCCGGCTCCATCACCAGTCTCGATCCGGCTGCCAGCGCCATCTATCTGGCTGGCAATGTCAGCGGGGATTTCCGCAATTCGGGGCTGATCGATTCAGCGGGTACCGGGGTGCACATCCTGGGAATGGTGGGCGGTGATTTCATCAACGAAGCCACCGGAATCATCACCACGGACAGCACGGAATACCTGGTCGGCTTCGGCCTCGTCGTGGATTCAGGAGCCAGTATTGGCGGTGATCTGATCAATTATGGCCTGATCTACGGCGCTGAAGGTGGGGTTTTCCTGCGCACGACGACGCCGCTCGGCGGCGATTTCGTGAATTATGGATCGATCGTCGGCGACCCCGACGATTTCAGCTATGGCGTGGTCTTCCTCGCCGGTGTGGACGGAAATTTCTACAATTCCGGCGACATTATCGGGGGCTATGGCGGCGTTCTCGCCATTGGGGGCATCGCTGGCGACGTCGTCAATTCCGGCACGATCCAGAGTGTCACGGATGACGCCCTCGTCATGACCGATATCCAGGGCAATTTCTCCAATGAACTGGGCGGTGTGATTGCCGGCGCCTGGGACGGGGCACAGCTGCAGAATTATCTGGGCGAATTCGTCTTCAATGCCGGGGAAATCTATGGCGGAACCGGCAATGGATTGTCCGTCTGGAATTTCGCGCCGCACGAATTGACCCTCTTCAATGGCGCAACGGGCGTCATCCAGGGCGGCTATCGGGGTCTCTACGTCTTTCCCGATGGTGATCTGCGCGTCCTCAATGCCGGTTATATCTACGGCAACCAGAACGGCGCTTTTGGCGGAAGCCTGGGCACGGTCCGGTTTGAAAACACCTATTCCGGCTATGTCGGTGCGGATGTCGATGAAGACAGCTCGATCGGACTGCGGATCCAGGGGACGACCACGCTGGTGTCCAATTTCGGCCTCATCGAAGGCGGTCGCGGCATTGTCGGCGATACCGGTTCGGACGTCGTGGTCAATGCCGGCCTGATCCGGGGCGGTTCGGGGGTCGCGGTCAGTCTGGGTGACGGCGATGATGTTTTCTCGATGTCAGACGGCGGAGAGGTCGAGGGTGATGTCCTGGGTGGCGATGGCTATGACGCATTCATCGTGCAAGGCCGCTGGACCGGAACAGCCGGCGTGTCCGGATTTGAAGAGGGCGTCGTCGGTCTGGCGGGATCGCTGACCCTGGCGCGGGACGACTGGTCCTTCGATATTTTCACCAATCTCGGCACAACTGATCTCGCGGGCCACACTCTGCTGGCCCAGGACACGGTCAATCTGGGCTCGCTGCTCGGCGGGCAGGGGATGTTGGACGGCAATCTCGACAATCGTGGGCTTGTCGATGCCGACGGGCTCCATGTGACCGGTCACATGGTCAATACCGGCGCTTTGCGCTTCGACGTCACCGGATTGCTGGTCGACTCGATGACGGTGGCAGGTTCGGCGACCCTTGGCGGGCAAGTCCTGCTCAATGGCGATTGGAGCGATCTGGCGCGGGCGCGGCAGAGCGTCACCTTGTTGACGGCAGATGGCGGTGTATCCGGCTCGCCCGTTCTTGGCGCAGCGACGGGTGTGCTGTTCACGCCCTACCTGACGCTGGGTGCGACCACGCTGGATCTCAATTTCCAGGCCGAGGATTTCGACACGGCGCTGGGCGCGACCACCTATAACCAGACGCAAGCGGCGCTGGGCCTGCAAGCGCGCTGGAATGCCGGTGCGAGCGCGGTGGATGATCTCATCCTGTCACTGAATGCCGGTG
>NZLV01000254.1 GCA_002694345.1 Maricaulis sp. | reverse complement strand
CGTGTCGCTGATGGCGCCAATGCCAGCGCGAACGACGCCGCAGCCGCAGCCGAGGATTTCCGCGCGTCGCAATTGTCCATTGCCGGCCTGGTGGCCAAGCAATGGTATGCGCTGACGGAAGCCCATCTTCAGACCGAACTGGCGGAACGCGATGTCGCGACGCGCCAGTCGTCCCTGTCTCTCACCGAGCGTCGCTTCGCACGCGGCCTGGTACGCAGCTCCGATGTCCGGACTGCGCGCAGTGCCCTGGCCTCTTCCGAAGCGGCTCTCGCCTCGCGCCGCCGCACGGAAGCCTCCACGGCCCGCGCACTGGAAACCCTGCTTGGCCGCTATCCGTCGGCCGAACTGATCTCCTACGGCGACTTCCCGGATCTGGACGCCCTGACCTCCATCGGGTCGCCGGAAGACCTGCTGTCCCGTCGCCCGGATGTCCGCGCGGCAGAGCGTCGTCTCGAAGCGGCCGGCCTGCGCGCCGATGCCGCCCGCAAGGCGCTCTATCCCAGCCTGTCCCTGTCGGGCAGTTCGGGAACGGGCGGGGTCAATGCCGAGGACCTGCTGGACCTGGACACGCTGGTGTCCTCGCTGACAGCTTCCCTCGTCGGACCGATCTTCAATGGCGGCTCCCTGCAGGCCCAGCGTGAACAGGCCGAGGCCAATGCCGAAGCCCAGCTCTACACCTATGTCTCGACCGTCCTGACGGCCTGGCAGGAGGCGGAAAACGCGCTCCATGCCGACACCATCCTCGAAAGCCGCGTGGAAAGCCTGCGCCAGGCCTATGAGGAAGCCGCCGAGGCCGAGCAATTGGTGATCCGTCAATATGCCAGCGGCGTAGCCACGATATTCGATCTGCTTAACGCCCAATCCCGGCGCATCAGCGCTGAAAGCCAGTACATCTCGTCGCGTCGTGACCGTGCGTCCAACCGCGTCGATCTCTATCTCGCCATCGCCGGCGATTTCTCCGCGGCCCAGTCCGCAGACCCGGCCGCCCTGACAGGAGAATAGTTATGGGTAAGCTCATCGGACGTTTCATTATCATCGGCGGCGTTGGTGCAGTCGCTGTCGGGATCATCGTTCTCCTGGCCATGGGCCAGCCGCAGCCGCAACGGGCGAATTCCGCCCCGCGCCCGGTCGCGGTCTTCGTCGAGGAAGCCCAGCGTCATGCCGTGGCCCTCACGGTGAACTCGCAGGGCGAGGCTCGGCCGCGCACGCAAATCAATCTGGTGCCCCAGGTTGCCGGCCGGATCACCTATGTGAACCCGAACTTCATCGAGGGCGGTTTCTTCGAAGCCGGTGAAACCCTCGTCCAGATCGAGGATGCCGACTATCGTCTGGCCGTCACCCGGGCCTCCGCCCAGGTCGCTCAGGCCCAACAGGCTCTGGCCCGCGAACGGGCCGAATCCGAACTGGCGGCAAGCGAGTGGGAAGAACTGGGCGAAGGCGAAGCCTCGGCCCTGACCCTGCGCGAACCGCAGCTGGCCGAAGCCCGTGCCCAGCTGGCCGCGGCGGAAGCCGCTCTGCAATCGGCCCGCCTGGACCTGCAGCGCACCCGTGTTTCCGCTCCGTTTGATGGCCGCGTCCGCACCAAGAATGCCGACCTGGGCCAGTATGTCGCCCCGGGCACCAATCTGGGTGAGGTCTTCTCCACGGACACCGTCATGGTGCGCCTGCCGCTGACCGACCACGACCTGTCCCTGCTGGGCATTCCGGTCGCCTACAATGCCGCCCTGTCGGAAGATGGCGGTGTGCCGGTGACCCTGTCGGCCACGATTGCCGGCCAGCACCAGGAATGGGAAGGCCGTATCACGCGCACCGACAGCGCCATCGATCCGCAGACCCGCGTCCTGTACGCCATTGCCGAGGTCGAGGATCCCTACGGCGCTGCTGCCCAGGGTGGTTCGCCGCTGGCCATCGGCCTGTTCGTGGAAGCGGAAATCCGCGGCCGCGAGATCGAAGGGGCCTACATCATTCCGCGCAATGCGCTGCGCGGTGAAGGCAATGTCTTCGTGGTCGAAGAAGGCGGCACGCTGTCTGTCCGCGCGGTCGAGATCATCGACTCCAATCCGGACCGGGTTGTCCTGTCCGGCGGTGTTCGCGGCGGCGAACTGGTCGTGACCTCCCCGATCCGGGGTGCCAGCAACGGCATGCGCGTCCAGACCTATGACAATGACGGTGAGATGATGGCCCAGTTCTCGGCCACCTATGACGAGGACCCGGACGCCACGTCTTCTGCCGAAAATGATGAAGCCAATGCGGACGGCGACGCCGTCACGAGCGCCGGCTAAGCCGAGCGTCAGGAGGACACGTCCATGACCGATCCCAATCAAACCCACGACGAGGCCCCGCGGGGCGGCATTATCGGCTGGTGGGCCCGAAATTCGGTGGCTGCCAACCTGCTGATGATCGTCGCCGTCTTCGGCGGCCTCCTCGGCTACCAGGCCCTCAACCGGGAAGTCTTCCCGTCGGCCTCCTTCAACGGCGCGACCGTCTCCGTGGCCTGGCCCGGTGCCTCGCCGCAGGAGATCGAAGAGCAGATTGTCGTCCGGATCGAGGAAGCCCTGGCCGACATGGACGGGATCGAGACGATCACGTCCACGGCCCGCGAAGGCGCCGGCTTCGTCAATATCGAAGGCAAGCGCAATGTCGACATCGGCCAGTTCATCGACAATGTGAAACTGGAAGTCGACTCGGTGAACAACCTGCCGCCTTCGGCCTACCGTCCGGTCGTGTCGCAATGGCGCAACCAGGACCAGGTCGTTGGCTTCGCGGTCTACGGCAATATCGACCGGCGCGAACTTCAGGCCATCGGTCGCGAAGTGCGCGATGAAGTCGCCCAGCTGCCGGGTGCGTCCATCGTCAATCTGTGGGCCAGCCGCAATGAAGAAGTCGCGATCGAGGTCTCTGAAGAGAATCTGCGCCGCTACAACCTCACCTTCGACGAAATCGTCCGCGCTGTCCGCGCCTCCTCGCTGAACGCGTCGGCTGGCTCGGTTCGCACCGATCTGGGTGAATTCGGCCTGACGGCCCGCCAGCTGGCGGACTCCGCGGCCGAGTTCGAGGAAATCATCATCCGCCAGACCTCTGACGGCGGCACGCTGCGAATCCGCGACGTGGCCACGGTCACCGACGGCTTCGTCGATTCCAACCTGGAAGCGACCTACAACGCCGAAACCATGGTTCTGGTCGTGGTCGAACAGGCGCCGAACCTGGACGTGGTCGACACGGCCCAGGCGGTCCGTGACTATATCGACCGCAAGTCCGCTGAACTGCCCGAAGGCGTCCAGATGTCGATCTGGTGGGACAATTCGGAAATGTACACGGCCCGCATGGAAACCATTTCCGGCTCGGCCATTGTCGGCGGCATTCTGGTGCTGATCGTGCTCTTCCTCTTCCTGCGCCCGATGGTGGCGATCTGGGTGACGGTGGGCATTTTCATCGCCTTTGGCGGTGCCTTCCTGATCCTGCCCATGCTGGGTGTGACCCTGAACATGCTGTCGCTGTTCGCCTTCCTCCTGGTGATCGGGATCGTCGTCGATGACGCGATTGTTGTCGGGGAGAATATCCACGACAGGGTGGAGCGGGGTGAACCCGGCCTGACCGCGTCCATCGTCGGCACGCAAATGGTCGCGAAACCCGTCATCTTCGCCGTTATTACGACGATCATGATGTTCTCGCCCTGGATGCTGCTGTCCGGTCCGGAAGTGCAGTTCACACGCCAGATTTCCCTGGTCGTGATCGCCGCCCTGACCTTCTCGCTGATCGAGTCCCTGCTGATCCTGCCGGCGCACCTGTCGCACATGAAGCCGCAAAGCAATTCCGGCTTCTTCGGCCCGCTGATTGCGGTCCAGCGTGCGATCGCTGCCTCGCTGATCTTCGTGGCGCGCAACCTCTACCGTCCGGTCGTCAAGGTCGCGATCCGGAACCGCTACGCCACGTTTGTCGGCTTCCTGGGCGTGTTCCTGATCTCGATCTTCATGATGAGCTTCAACTATGTCGGCTCGGTCTTCATGCCGCAGATCGAGAACGAGACGATCCAGGCCAATATCCAGCTGGCCGAGGGCACGCCCTGGAACCGGACCGAACAGGTCCGCCAGCAGCTGGACGCCGCCCAGATCGCCACGCAGGAGCATTACGCGGAACTCTATCCGGATGCCGGTGACATGCTGATCTCGCGCTCGACCCTGGCCACCGATGGCCGGATCCGAGCCTGGATCGTGCTGCCGGAGCCGGATGAGCGCCCGGGCAATCTGCCGACGCGTGAAGTCGCCCAGACCATTCGTGATTTCCTGGGCCCGATCCCGGACGCGATGGAGGTCCGCCTGGACTCCACCATCAATGATGGCGGCTCCCGCATGACCTTCGCCCTGTCGCACCAGGATCTGGACACGCTGCGCGCCGCCGCGGACCAGCTGAAGACGCAGTTGCGCAGCTATGACACGCTGTACGACGTCGTGGACTCCCTGGAGACCTCGACCGAGGAGCTGCAATTCTCGCTGCGTCCGAACGCCCAGACCCTGGGCCTCACCCTGCAGGACGTCACCCGTCAGGTGCGCCAGTCCTTCTACGGTGAAGAAGCCCAGCGCCTGCCGCGTGACGGCCAGGATGTCCGCGTCATGATCCGCATGGACGAAGCCAGCCGTCGCTCGCTCGACACGCTGCGTGAAATCCGCATCCGGACAAGCGATGGCCGTGAGGTCCCGCTGGATGCCGTGGCCGAAGCGCACTTCGCGCCGGGCCTGAACCGGATCAACCGCCGCAATGGCATGCGGACCGTGACCGTGTCGGCGGAATTGTCCGACCCGACCGCCCGCGGTGACATCAACCAGAGCCTGAACGAGGACTTCTTCCCGAACTTCGACAACCAGTATCCGGGTCTGTCGCGGGACGAAATCGGGCAGG
>NZLV01000047.1 GCA_002694345.1 Maricaulis sp. | reverse complement strand
GTCAGCGCGCGGGTCAGGAGCGCGTCACCGGCAAAGGACGCCGCATCCCCGAGTTCGCCGTCCAAATCATCCAGGGCAAGCTGGGCATTCCGGGAACAGGCATAGGCATCGAGCATGTCTGACAACTGAAGGGCTACCAAGGCCGCATTGTGCCAGCGCCAGGCGCGTTCAACCGGGTCGGCATTGGCACGGTCGGACAGACGCGCTGCTTCACGCCAGGCTTGCTGGGCCTGCTCATACTCGCCATTCAGGGACGCGGCGAAGCCGTAGTTTTCCGACAGTGTGGCCAGAACCCCGCGATCAATCTCCGCCGCTTCTCCGGCTTCAAATGCCCGCTGCCCAGCCTCCAGCAAGGCTTCGGCATCGCCCGCCTGCAGGGCCGCCTGATAGTCCAGATAGGCCCGGCCAACCTCTTGCGGCAGAGGCTCATCCTGCGCGGCAGCTGTGCTGGTCGCCAAAACGGCCGCCAGCAATAGCCCGGAAATACGGTTCAGCATAAATTCCCCCAATTTGTGGTGAGTTTTGCGAACCGCATCCCTCTACGTCAAGTTGTTTGGTCGAGCCGGGTTTCGCGTTGACCGGAAAGGTCAGCACGTTAACGTGATCTGGTTCGAGTGGGGGCGTTAAATGAGTGATGAAGCAGATGTGCCGGCTGGCGGGGACCCAGCTGAAAACCTTGGCATGACCGGTCAGGCCGAAGCTCCGACAGGAGAGGATGACGCCCGCGAGCGCCTGGTCTTCAACCAATCCGCCACATGGGGCGGCATCCTGCCCATCACCCTGCTCAATGCGCTGCTGAACATCATCACCCTGACGCTCTGGCGGTTCTGGGGGCGGACCCGGGTGCGGCGCTATCTCTGGTCCACAACGACCGTGAATGGAACGCCGCTGGAATATACCGGCTCCGGCTGGGAGCTGTTTCGCTCCTTCATCGTAGTGATGCTGTTCGTCCTGCTGCCGATTTATGCGGTGATGTTTGCGGGCCAGCTTCTGCTGCCGCCAGAGCAGTTCATGCTCTATTTCGGGCTCGCCTATATCCCGATCATCCTGCTCTTTTCCTGGCTTCTGGGTGTGGCGGTCTGGGTCGCCCGCCGCTATCGCCTGTCGCGAACGACCTGGCGCGGCATCCGCTTGGGCCAATCCGGCTCGGCCAACCGCTATGCCTGGGCGTCGGTGGGCTATTCCATCCTGACCTCGCTGACCCTGGGCTGGTTCGCGCCGGCCGCCGAAATGCGCCTGACCCGCATGCTCTGGGCCGACACCTTCTACGGCGACCACCGTTTCAGCGTGCCGCAGGGCGATGAAGGCCTGGCGGGACCGACCTATGGCGCCTTCGCCCTGGCCTGGATTTTCGGCCTGCTGGGCTATTTCGCCTTCATCGCCGTCTACATGGTGCTGGTCTGGGATACGATCGAGGCCGGCGGCCAGCCCGATTTCGACATCGTGCTGATCGTGAAAATCTACGCCGCCCTGCTGGTCTACATGATCATTGTCGGGATTTTCAGCCTGCCATATGCGGCCGCCCTGCTGCGGCGGAAGGCACAGATTGTGAGCTTTGAGGGCGTCCGTTTCACGATCAGGGCCAACACGTTCAGCCTGGGCTGGGTCTATGCCCTCAACTTCGTGATCATTGCCGGCACGCTGGGCCTGGGCCTGCCGATCGCGCAGATGCGGCTGTGGCGCTATATCTTCAAACGCTTGGAAGCCGAGGGCGAAATCGACATCGCCTCGATCCGCCAGAATGCAGACAAGGGACCGAAGTCCGGCGAGGGTCTCGCCGATGCCTTCGATATCGGCAATGTCATCTGATCCGACCCTGATCACCGGCCTGTTTGCCGACGGCGACACGGCCCGCATCCATCCGGTCAGCGTGACGGTGGAAGATGATCGCCTGGCGCTGACCGGGGACAGTCTTCGCCTGTTCTGGCGGATCAAGCGTCTGCGCCGCCTGCCCGACCGGCCGGACGGGTCCGTGGTGATCAGCGAAACCGACTCCGATGCCCGGCTGAGCCTGGACCGCGAGAATGCCGCGCGCCTGCGTCCCCTGCTTCCGCGCCTGCTGGATGATCGCAGTATCCGCCGGGGCACCTGGATGCTCGGCGGCAGTCTGACAGCACTGGCCGCCGGTCTCGCCGGTTTCATGGTGTATGGCCTGCCAATGCTGGCGACCCCGCTGGCCCAGGCCGTACCGCTGGATGTTGAAGCCCGCCTCGGCGCTCGCTCCAACCAGTTCGTGGCTTGGTTCACCGATGAATGCGAAACGCCGGACGCGACCCAGGCCGCTCTGGATGAGCTGGGGGACCGGCTGGAAGCCGTGTCCGACAGTCCGTTCGAACTGAAACTGCGGATTGTCGACGCCCCCTTCCCCAATGCCTTTGCCCTGCCGGGGGGCTGGATCGTGGTGACCGATGATCTGATCGACGCCATGGAGAGCCCGGACGAACTGGCCGGCGTGCTCGCCCATGAAGCCGCCCATGTCGCCCAGCGCCATGTGATGGCGGCGCAGCTGCGGGAGATGGGGTTTGGCGTGCTGCTGGAATTCCTGATCGGCGGCGGAACCGGAGCCGGCCAGGAAATCGCCCGCACCGGAGCGACGCTGGAAAGCCTGCGCCATTCCCGCGCCGCCGAGGCCGAAGCGGACGCATATGCGCTGGCCTATCTGGCTGCAGCAGACATGAATCCGGAAGCCCTGGCCGATTTCTTCGACCGGATGCAGAGCGTGTTCGAGGACATGGAAGCCGAGATCGAGGATGCGGAAGCCGAAGGCGATAGCGAACGCACGGAAACGCGGCAGGAACGGGCAGAGGCTTGGTTGCGCTCCACACTGCGCACCCACCCCGACACAACCCGCCGGGCCGAGGCATCCCGCGCAGCAGCGGCAGGGCTGGACTGGTCGGGCACACCGGCCATGAGCAATGAAGACTGGGCCGCGCTGGGTGCCGTCTGCGAAACCGGGGTTCGCGTGAATGACACCGCGATGGAGCGGGCAGCCGACCGGATCGCCGATGCGTTGAGCACATCGACCAAGGACGAGGCCGACGCCGAAGTGGGCACCCGACCCGAACCGGAGCCGGAATAAGCCCGCCGCGCCGGGACCGGACTGACCCCGCTCGCTTGACTTCATCCGGCTGCGGCTCGATATGCCGCGCATGACTGATCAAGCGATGAAACCCGTACACGTTATCGGCGGCGGCATGGCCGGTTCCGAAGCCACCTGGCAGCTCGTTTCGCACGGCGTGCCTGTGATCCTGCATGAGATGCGCGGCGTGGTGGGCACAGATGCCCACAAAACCGACGGGCTGGCCGAGCTGGTCTGCTCCAACTCCTTCCGCTCGGATGACCACCAGACAAATGCGGTGGGCCTGCTGCACGAAGAGATGCGGCGTCTGAACTCGATCATCATGGCTGAGGGCGACAATCACCGCCTGCCGGCCGGCGGCGCGCTGGCCGTCGACCGCGATGCCTTCTCCGCAGCCGTCACCAAGCGGCTGAGTGAGCATCCGCTGGTGACGATCGAACGTGGCGAGATCCCGGCCCTGCCGCCGGAAGACTGGGACAGTGTGATCATCGCAACCGGTCCGCTGACCTCGGAGAGCCTGTCCAAGGCGATCCTGGACGCGACCGGTGAAGGCGAGCTGGCCTTCTTTGATGCGATCGCCCCGGTGATCCATCGCGAGAGCATCAATCTGGACAAGGCCTGGTTCCAGTCGCGCTATGACAAGGGCGAGACGGAAGCGGAGAAGAAGGCCTATCTCAACTGCCCGATGGACAAGGAGCAGTATGAGGCCTTCATCGATGCCCTGCTGGCCGCGCCCAAGACTGAATTCAAGGAATGGGAAGAGAACACGCCCTATTTCGACGGTTGTTTGCCGATCGAAGTGATGGCTGAGCGCGGACGCGAGACGCTGCGCCATGGCCCGATGAAACCAGTCGGCCTGACCAATCCGCATGATCCGACGGTGAAGCCCTGGGCGATCGTCCAGCTGCGCCAGGACAATGCGCTGGGTACGCTGTTCAACATGGTCGGCTTCCAGACCAAGATGAAATACGGCGCCCAGACCGACATCTTCCGCATGATCCCCGGCCTGGAGGAGGCGCAGTTCGCGCGCCTGGGCGGTATTCACCGGAACACTTTCCTGAACTCACCACGCCTGCTGGATGACCAGCTGCGCCTGAAATCCCAACCGCGCCTGCGCTTTGCCGGTCAGCTGATCGGGGTTGAAGGCTATGTGGAGAGCGCGTCCATGGGCCTGCTGGCTGGCCGCTATGCGGCCGCGGAACGTCTCGGCAAGCCGATCACCCCGCCGCCGCCGACCACGGCGATGGGCGCGCTGATCGCCCATGTCACCGGCGGGCACCTGGATGCCGGCAAGGGCAGTTTCCAGCCGATGAATGTCAATTTCGGCCTCTTCCCGATGATGCAGGCCCCCTCCCGCGATGAAGAGGGCAACCGCATCCGCGGCAAGGCGAAAAGCGTCGCCAAGAAAAAGCTGATGAGCGCCCGCGCGCTGGAAGACCTTGCGGCGTGGTCAGCGACCTGACCGCGCAGCAAGCTTGACCGCTACCAGGGCAGATCCTGTCCGGAAACGTGGAAGAAGCGGCCGGACATGGCCGGCTGCTTGTAGGCGCGCGCGATCAGGTCGAGCTGGCCTTCCACGCTTTCGGTGACGGTGAGCTGGCCATTGGGGCCACCCATATCCGTGCGGACCCAGCCCGGATGCAGGATAAGGACGACAATGCCCTTGTCCTTGAGGTCGAGACTGAGGGATTTGCCGATCGCGTTGAGCGCCGCCTTGGAGCCGCGATAGCCATAGCCATGGCCGCTGTCATTGTCGGCAATCGAGCCCATGCGCGAGGACTGCAGGGCGACGACCTTCATTTCCGACGCCGCGACCTGTTCCGAAAAGGCCTCGACGAGGGCCAGCGGAGCGATGGAATTCACGGTGAACTCGGTGAGCATGTCCGCATTGGCGGCGCTACCAAAACTGCGGGTTGAGCTGGCCGCCATGCCGGCATTGGCAAACAGAAGGTCGATGGGCGCGGTGACCGTTTTGGCGAGCTTGGCCGGGCTGGACAGGTCCGTGGCGTCATAGGTGACGATATCCAGCTTGCCTTCACCGAGCGGCAGGGCTTTCAGCGCATCGGCAGCGTCCGGATTGCGCACCGCCGCCGTGACATGCCAGCCGCGCTCGAGCAATTGGCGGGTGTGTTCCAGGCCGAGGCCGCGATTGGCACCGGTGATGAGCGCGTGATGCATGTCTGTTTCTCCCGATCGGGTCTGTGTTCATTGTCTTGCGGATTGTCGCCCTTGATGGCGCAGTCCGCTGCCCGCATCAACTCTAGCCGTGCAGACGCAAAAGTCACCGTCCGGTGAGCGACAGCCAGGTCAGCCGCAGCTGGCGCGGCAAAAGCGGACGCTCTGGCGCCAGGGCATAGGGCGAGGCCGGCAGCGCCTGGAGATAGGCCGCGGCCAGCACCGCATAGCCCATCACGGGCACGGCATCGGCCGGCAGAGGGCCGCCCGCGCGGAAATCCCGGATGGCGGCGGCAGCGGCTTCGCGAACCGGACGGATGGCTTCGGCGATCTTTTCCTCGCCCAGCCCCTGGGCCAGCATGGCCGGCGTCGCGCCAACCGCTG
>NZLV01000253.1 GCA_002694345.1 Maricaulis sp. | reverse complement strand
TTGAAGGACGAACCCGGCTGGCGGCGAGCCTGGGTGGCCCGGTTGAACTGGCTGTGCTGGAAGGAATAGCCGCCCACCATGGCCAGGACACGGCCCGTGTGGGGATCCATGGCCAGAATGCCGCCATTGATCGCCGGAACCTGACGCAGACCGTATTGCCCTTCGGAATAGTCTTCCTGGTCGGCGATGGATGCCACGATGATGACGTCACCGGCGCTCAGCACATCGGACGGACGCCGGACCAGATCGCCCAGCTCGCCGTCAGGCAGGGTTTCACGCGCCCATTCCAGCGCGGCCATCGGGATTTCACCCTCATTGCCGTTCAGCAGGCCGATGCGGGCGGCATTGGTCGTGGTTTCCAACACCACGGCGACCACCCAGCCCTCATCCAGGTCCCGCGGGATCTGGACCTCGGCCAGGCGCTCGGTCCAGCCCTCACCCAGTTCGATGCTTTCCAGCGCACCCCGATAGCCATGACGACGATCATAGGCTTCCAGACCGTCCCGCAGGGCGCGGCGCGCGGCCAGCTGCATGTTGGTGTCCAGCGTGGTGCGGATGGAGAGACCGCCATCATAAAGCTCGTCCTCGCCATACATGGAGAAGACCTGGCGGCGCACATTCTCGACGAAGTACTCGGCGGCCGTGTAGGTCGCGCCGGACAGGCGGTCGACCACTTCCAGCGGCTGGGCCTGGGCCTCTTCGGCCGCTTCGGCGGTGATGTAGCCATTCTCGGCCATCCGGGCGAGCACCCAGTTGCGGCGCTCGATGGCGGCCGCATGGTTGCGCTCCGGATGATAGTTCGCCGGGCCTTTCGGCAGAGCGGCCAGATAGGCAATCTCGTGCAGTTCCAGCTCGTCGAGGGATTTGCCGAAATAGTTCAGGGCCGCCGCGGCGACGCCATAGGCCCGGTTCCCCAGATAGATCTCATTGAGATAGAGCTCGAGGATCTGGTCCTTGGTGAAGGCGCGCTCGATGCGGCGCGACAGCACCATTTCGCGCACCTTGCGCTCGATGCGCTGTTCCGACGACAGCAGGAAGTTCTTGGCGACCTGCTGGGTGATCGTCGAGGCGCCCTCGAGGCGGCGACCATTGAGCACGTTGGAGATGTTGGACAGGGCAGCGCGAATGATGCCGCGCAGATCCAGACCGCCATGCTCGTAGAAATTCTTGTCCTCGGCGGAGATGAAGGCGTGCACGACATTCTGCGGAATATTGTCGATCGGCACGAAGACGCGGTGCTCCCGCGCATATTCCGCGATCAGAAGACCGTCACCGGCATGCACGCGGCTCATCACCGGCGGCTGGTATTCGGCCAATTGCTCGTGATTGGGCAGGTCATCCGTGACGCGCACGACATAGACCGCCGCAGCGACAAATCCGACCACAGCCAGCACAGCCGCGGCGATACCGCCCCAAAGCGCGGTACGCATCATGTTACGCAAAGT
This sequence comes from Maricaulis sp., assembly GCA_002694345.1. Lineage (GTDB taxonomy): Bacteria > Pseudomonadota > Alphaproteobacteria > Caulobacterales > Maricaulaceae > Maricaulis. The sequence goes on along the minus strand of NZLV01000253.1, from coordinate 22,131 downwards.
GAAGATCTTCATTACGCCTTGTGCCCTCTGGCCGCTCTACCCGCTGGACAGACATAACCCAGGAGCATGACACCGAGGCGGCATTATGACCGCAGCGGAATTGAGATTAAAGGGATTCAGCGCGCCGGAAGTGCAATCGTGTCGCTGTCGGCGAAATCATCATCGCCCCGATTGGCGAAGTAGTCGTCAATCCCGGAGACAATCGAGGCCATCTGGCGCCGGCGTGACGTGGCCGAATTCAGATTGTTTTCGTCAGCCCGGTTGGTCAGGAAGCCCATCTCCACCAGCACGGCCGGCACACGCGGATCCAGCAGGACGAAGAGATTCGCCTGGCGGTGCGGGTTCGACAAAAGCGGGCCGGCATCGGAAAGATGCTCCAGCAGGACTTCAGCAAAAGCGGAGGACTGGTTGCGCTTCTCACGCAGTTCCAGCTCCAGAAGAATGTGGTTCACCTCGGCCAGCTCGGTCCGGTCATTATTCTGGCGGCCGCGCTGACGCGCCCGGTCCTCGGCACGGTCGTTGAGCGTATAGACCGCCGCGCCCCGCGTTCCTTCACTGGGCGAGGAATCGGCGTGCAGGGAGATGAACAGGTCGGCGCGGGAATCAGCCATGACGCCAACACGCTGTTCCCAGGACGGGTAGACATCGCGGTCGCGCGTCAGCAGCACTTCATAGCGGCCGGTGGCCTCGAGCTGGCGGCGCAGTTCGCGTGCGGCTTCCAGCGTGACATCACTCTCATGCGTGCCGGACCGGCCGATCGTGCCCGGGTCATGCCCGCCATGGCCGGCGTCCACAACGATGACGCGGCGCTCACGGGCCGGCGGCACATAGACCGCTTCCACGCGTTCCGCGATCAGAGAATCAAGACTGCCTGCCGCCGTATGGTTGAAACCGGAGGCTGACTGGAAACTGTCGACCGTGGTCCGCTCGACATCGATGACGAGCCGGTGATTGCCGCCCGGCTCGGCCGGAGACAGGGCAAACTGGCCCACGATCACGGCCGGATGTTCCAGTTCGAACACGACGCGCGAAGATGCGGAGGAATTGTTGAAGAAGCGGAAGCCGTCGACCAGGCCATGCCCGACGCCCTCGCCGGTATCCAGCCCGCTGACCGACCATTCCATGTCGGGCAGGTCAACGACCAACCGGTCGGACAGGCCATCCAGGGTGAAAGCGCGGAAATCGGCAGCTTCAGCCGTTTCGATCACAACCCGGGTGCGTTCGCCGTCAACGCCGAAGCGGACATCGCGCACTTCCTGGTCGGCCATCCCCGCCGAACCGAGAAGGGACGCACCCATCACTGCTGTCATGATCGTTCTGATACGCATAGCCACACCATCTATGCCGCAACGATTCTGTCTACGGCTTTTCGGTCACTGTAACGGCCGGACCTTGACGTTTCGTTGATGCCCGACCCTGAATTGCAACGCAACCACTCAACGGCGAGAGAGCCTTTTCATACCCGTTGGAATGATGCATGTTGCCAAGACCTTGGCGAAACCGCAGCCGCATGACGGCTGGCCGCGTCCCAAGTCACTCCGGCCGGATGTTGTCCCGCCGGCTTCACTATCGCCGCTTCGGTCAAGATAAATCCGGAGCCCCGATCGCCGCGCCCGACGCCCTGAACAAGGTCGGGAGGCGCACATGGTAAACGCTGATGCGCGAGGAGCGCCTGATGCACAGTCCGATGACGCAAAGTCTTGCGACGACAGGCAGCTCCCCGGCCACAGCCCCCCCGCCGCCGCAGATTGTATCCGCCGCTCGACTGAGTGGTCCAATCCTGCAGGCGCGCGCAGGAGAGACTTTTAATGTCCAAGAAAATGCTGATCGACGCAGGTCATCGCGAAGAGACCCGCGTCGTCGTCGTCGACGGTTCCAAGGTTGAGGATTTCGATTTCGAGGCGGAAGCCCGCCGTCCCATCCGTGGAAACATCTATCTCGCCAAGGTAACGCGCGTCGAACCGTCGCTTCAGGCGGCGTTCGTCGAATATGGCGGCAATCGCCACGGCTTCCTGGCCTTCAACGAAATCCATCCCGACTACTACCAGATCCCCTATGAGGACCGCATGGCCCTCGCCGAGGAAGAAGCCTCGGCTGTCCAGGAGGATGCGGCCGAGGATGGTGACGAGGCCGATGACGGCGTCGAAGCCTCCGCGGAACCGACCGGTGATGCGGACGGGGATGAGGCCTCCGAAGCGCCGGAAACCATCGGTGATGATGGCGAAGACGACATGGATGACGCACAGGCGGCCCGCCGTCGCCGTCAGCTGTACCGCAAGTACAAGATCCAGGAAGTCATCAAGCGCCGCCAGATCCTGCTGGTCCAGGTCGCCAAGGAAGAACGGGGCAATAAGGGCGCGGCCCTGACGACCTATCTCTCCCTGGCCGGCCGCTATTGCGTGCTGATGCCGAACACCCCGCGCGGCGGCGGGATTTCCCGCAAGATCTCCAACGCTTCGGACCGCAAGCGTCTGAAGGGCGTGGTCAATGAGCTGGAACTGCCCAAGGGCGTCGGCCTGATCATCCGGACGGCCGGTGCCAGCCGGACCAAGACCGAGATCAAGCGCGATGCCGACTATCTCCTGCGCCTGTGGGAGAATATCCGCGCGCTGACCCTGAAGTCCGTGGCCCCTGCCCTCATCTATGAGGAAGGCAATCTGGTCAAACGGGTGATCCGCGATCTCTATGACAAGGAGATCGACGCGGTCCTTGTGGAGGGCGAAGAGGCCTACAAGGAGGCGAAAGCCTTCATGAAGATGCTGATGCCCTCTCACGCCAAGAAGGTGCAGCACTACAAGGAAACCGTGCCGCTCTTCCTGCGCTTCCAGGTGGAAGCCCAGCTGGAGGCCATCTACTCGCCGATCGCGCCGCTGAAGTCCGGTGGCTATCTGGTGATCAACCCGACCGAAGCCCTCGTCTCCATCGACGTGAACTCCGGCCGGTCCACACGTGAGCGCAATATCGAAGCCACCGCCCTGCGCACCAATCTGGAAGCCGCTGCCGAAGCGGCTCGCCAGATGCGTCTGCGCGACCTGGCCGGTCTCGTCGTGATCGACTTCATCGACATGGACGAGAACAAGAATAACCGCGCCGTCGAAAAGAAGATGAAGGACGTGCTCAAGCGCGACCGGGCCCGCCTGCAAATGGGCCGCATCTCCCAGTTCGGCCTGATGGAAATCTCGCGCCAACGCCGCCGCACCAGCCTGCTGGAAGGGTCGACCACGACCTGCCCGACCTGCCGCGGCACGGGCCATCTGCGGTCCACCGAATCCAGCGCCCTGGTCGCCCTGCGCGGCCTGGAACGCGAGGGTACACGCGGCAAGACCAAGCGCGTCCGCATCTCGGTGCCGACCGATGTCGCCATCTACCTGCTGAACGACAAGCGGGACCATCTGATGCAAATCGAGGAACGCTTCTCGATGCGGATCATCGTGGCCGCGGACGACACCATCCTGGCACCGGAATTCACGGTGGAAGCGCTGGAGAGCCGCGAACCGGGCGAAGAGCTCCAGATCGCGCCGCTGTCCGTGGAATCGATCGAGGAGATCTCGATCCCGGATGTGGATGACGAGGATGAGGCGTCCGAGGACGAAGAGCCGCGCGAAGGCTAGGGCCGCCGTCGTCGCCGTCGCCGCCGCCGCAAACCGGGCAATGCCGAGGACGCACCGGCGTCGATGGATGTGATCGCCGTTGAAGGCGATGAGAGCGATGAAGCCGGCGAAACGGCCGAGGATGGCTCCGAGGACGGTGATGACCAGCCGCGCCGCCGCCGCCGCCGCGGTCGCCGGGGTGGCCGGGGTCGTCGTCGCAATGAGGGACAGGCCGAGAACGCCGCGGACGAAGCCAACGAAGGCGATTCTGCTGCCGAGGCCGACACCGGCGAAGCGGCCCCCGCTGAAGAGGCTCCGGCTGAAGAGGCTCCGGCTGAAGAGGCTGCGACCGAGGTAGCGGCTGAAGCCGAAGCGCCCGCGGCCGAGGAAAAACCCAAGCCGAAGCGCCGGACACGCCGCAAGAAGGCCGATATCGAGGCTGAAAAGGCCGAGGAAGAGGCTGCACAGGCGAAAGACGCTGAAGCGGCTCCCGCCGAAGCCGAAGCGGCTGACGCGGAAACGCCGGCAGCAGAGACCGAGGAAAAACCGAAGCGCCGGACCCGCCGTCCGCGCAAGAAGGCCGACGCCGAACCGGCAGCCGAGGAGGCTCCGGCCGCCGAGGCCGAGCCTGCAACCGAAGCGGCCCAGCCTGCCGAGGAAGAAAAGCCGAAACCGAAGCGCCGCACGCGTCGCAAGAAGGACGAGCCCAAGGACGAGGCCCCGGCGGAAGCCGCGCCCGCCGAACCGGCTCCCGTCGAAGAGCCGGCAGCCGAGGCCGCCGAGCCGGAAACGACGGAAACGGCCACGCCGGAGCGTGAAACCGAAACGGCTGACGCCGATGGCGGCGATGATGGCCGTCCGAAGCGCCGCGGCTGGTGGAACCGCACCGGCCTGTTCGGCAAGTAGACCAGACTGCCGGACCGCCCTCTTGCACGAGGGCGGTCCGGTCGCCATTTCGTGAGCTGGCGTGTTGGGGAACCGCTGTTATCATGACCGGGCGGGGGCAAGACGTGGAGGCAGGATGTCATTCCTGAGAGCCATCGCCGCGGCCACCAGCCTAGCTGTGGCCAGCTCGGCACCGAGTTGGGGTCAGTCACTGATCCGGGATACGGAAATCGAGCACATGCTGCACGATTACGCCGACCCGATCATCGAGGCCGCCGGCCTGCAAGTGGCCGATGTTGATCTGTATATCGTCGCCGACAATTCGCTGAACGCCTTCGTGACCGGCGGTCAGAACATTTTCCTGCATACCGGCATCATTGTCGAAGCCGATACGCCCAACCAGCTCAAGGGCGTGATCGCGCACGAGACCGGACACATCACGGGCGCCCATCTGGCCCGCTCCGGCGAAGCCATGCGCAATGCCCAGGCCCCGATGTTCATCTCGCTCGGGCTGGGCGTGCTGGCGGCCCTGGCGGGCGAAGGCGGCGCAGCCGGTGCCCTGATGGCGTCGAGCCAGCAATTCGGCGCCCTGTCCTTCCTCACCTATAGCCGTGCCCAGGAAGCCTCGGCCGACCAGGCCGGCCTGCAATTCCTGGAAGCCGCCGGCGAACCGGCCACGGGTCTGGTCGAGTTCTTCGAGCGCTTCCGCTATCAGGAAGTGATGTCGCAGGCGCGGCGCTTCCCCTACTTCCGCTCCCACCCGCTGTCATCAGAGCGGATCTCCTATCTGCGCGACACGGCAGCCAATTCGCCCTTCGTCGACGATGTGGATACGCCCGAGGAAATCGCCTATCTGCGTCGCATCCAGGCGAAGATCTATGGCTTCCTGGTCGACCCGGAATACGTGTTCTACCGCTATCCCGAGAGCGATACCTCCCTGCCCGCCCGCTATGCCCGCGCCGTGGCCTATTACCATGAGGCGCGCCTGGACCGGGCGCTGGAGGAGATCAACAGCCTGCTCGCCGAAGAGCCGGACAATCCGTATTTTCACGAGCTTCACGGCCAGATGCTGTTCGAAAGCGGGCATGCCGATGAGGCGATTGCGCCGCATCGCCGTTCGGTCGAACTGGAGCCCACGGCGCCCCTGCTCCGGATCAATCTGGCCATCGCCATGATTGCGACGGAAGACCCGGACTATCTGGAAGAGGCCTCCCAGCATTTGCGCGTCGCGCTGGACATCGAGCCGGACAATGCTTTCGGCTGGTACCAATTGTCGATCGTGCACGAGCGCAATGGCCAGACCTCGCTGGCCCAGCTGGCCATCGCGGAACAGGCTTTTGCCTCCGGCCAACGCATGCGCGCCAACCAGTTCGCCGCCCGGGCCCGGGAAGGTCTGGAACAGGGCACCACCGCTTGGTTCCGGGCCACGGAAATCCAAGCGGTTTCCCAACCCACCGAAGCGGAAATGCGGGAGATGCGCCGCCAACAGCGCCGCAATTGACGGAGCCTGCGCATGCCCGCCGATGATGATCATCGCGAGAGCGCTTCGCTCAGCCTGCGCGCCGTCCCCGGCATCGCGGAGATCGACCGGTCCGACTGGGACAGGCTCGCCAATCCGCCGGACGAGGAATACGACCCTTTCCTGAGCTGGGATTTCCTGGAGGCGCTGGAAGCGAGCGGCTGTGTTGGTGATGAAACCGGCTGGTCGCCGCGGCACCTCGTCTTGGAAGGTGCAGACGGCCATCTTCTGGGCGTGATGCCCTTCTATATCAAGTCCCATTCCATGGGCGAATATGTGTTCGACCAGGGCTGGGCCGACGCCTTCGAGCGCGCAGGCGGGCATTATTATCCCAAATTCCTGACGGCCGTGCCCTTTACCCCGGTCACCGGGCGCCGCCTGCTCGCGCCCACTCCAGCCCTGCGACAGGCCCTGGTGGCCGGCGCGGTCGACCTGACCCGGCAAAACCGGGCATCCAGCTGGCATGTTACCTTTCCCGACCGCGCCGACTGGTCCGCGATGGGGGAGCTGGGACTGCTGCAGCGGATCGACCGGCAATTCATCTGGTCGAACCGGGGTTACGGCTCCTATGAGGACTTTCTGGGCGACCTTTCCTCGCGCAAGCGCAAGGGCCTGCGCAAGGAGAGACGGACGGCCCAGGACGGGATCGAGATCGAACGTTTGAGCGGAGACGATCTGAGCCCGGAGCACTGGGACGTGTTCTTTGCCTGCTACCAGGAAACCGGATCCCGCAAATGGGGGGTTCCCTATCTCAACCGCGCCTTCTTCGACCTGCTTCACCGCCGCATGGCCGACCAAATCGTGCTGGTGATGGCCAAAAAGGACGGGCGCTATATCGCGTCGGCGCTCAATCTGGTGGGCTCTCACGCGCTGTATGGCCGCTATTGGGGGCGATTGGACGATCACCCCTATCTGCATTTCGAGCTGTGCTACCATCAGGCCATCGACATCGCGATCGAGCGGGGCCTGAACCGGGTCGAGGCCGGCGCACAGGGTGATCACAAGCTGGCCCGGGGCTACCGCCCGACGGCGGTCCACTCAGCGCACTTCATTGCCAATGAGGGCTTCCGGGACGCGGTCGCGGAGTATCTGGAGCGCGAACGTCCGGCCGTGGAAGCCGACATCGGCTTGCTGGACGCCGAGAGTCCGTTCAAACAAGAGACCTAGGCACTCCGGGGGGATGGCGTGGTCCAGTGGGTCAATGAAGCGATCATTGTGGAAAGCGCCCTTCGCGCGCACGGCATTCCGGCCAACATCGCCGACCGGCACTTCCACTCGATCTACCCGCATATCGAGTTCGGTTCTTCGCGCGTGCGTGTCCTGATCCCCGACGTTCTGGCAGAAGAAGCCCGTGGCGTGATCAAGAGTTTGCGCGAAGGCGCCTCCCAGACCCCAATCTATCCCTGCCCGGAATGTGGCGGGGCAACGCGCCGGGTGCGACGCCTGTTCTGGATTGCCCTAGTCACCTTGGTTGGCACTTTCTATCCCTTCTTCTCCAAACGTCGCCGATGTCCGGCGTGTCGGAAGACGTTCCGGCCTCCCCCGGCGGCTCCCTTTACGGCGGACGAACTGGGCTACGAGCCCTGATCGACCCACTTGTTCAGCCTTGCATCTTGCATCCGGACGCCGCCCGGCCTTCCATGCAGACAGATTCATTCAGCCCTGAAAGACAATGCCATGAGCCTGTACGGTGACTATGATCCGGAAAACATCTTCGCCAAAATCCTGAAGGGCGAGATGCCGTGCGTGAAAGTCTATGAAGACGAGCACGTGATCTCCTTCATGGACATCTTCCCGCAGGCGCCGGGCCATACCCTCGTCGTGCCGCGCGAGCCGGTGCGCAATGCGCTGGAAATGACGGATGGCGCGCTGCAGGCGACAATCGTGCGCGTGAAGCGCATCGCCAATGCCGTGAAAACTGCCCTTCAACCGGACGGGATCGTCATCACCCAGTTCAATGGGGCGCCGGCCGGACAGACGATTTTCCACGTCCACTTCCACATCATTCCGCGCAAGGAAGGCGAAGCCCTGGGCGCCCATGGTGGCGGTCAGGCGGACATGGACGAACTGACGGCGCAGGCCAAGAAAATCGCAGCGGCGATCGAGATGCCGCAGGACTGATCAGAGACGGATCGGACGGACCGGCCGCGGCCCCAGAGGGCCATCGAAACTCAGGATCAGCAGGAGCGCGAAGATCGCGCCCTGCAGGGTGAAGGAAAACAGCGCCCAGGCATCAACGGCGACCATATCGGAGAACAGCGTATTGCCTGACATCAGGATCCATTCGCCCCGATCCAGGACGAAGGACAGGATGAAGACGGGTAAAGCCAGTCGCCAGCGCAACAGGACCAATGCCAAGGTCACCCCGTTCAGGGCAACATGCGAAAAGAACAGGATTTCCTGAACCAGACCCAGCGAACGAACGAAGTCGGCGGCCTGCTCCGCATCGGGCCAGAGCCCCAGACGCGCCGTGACGTCATGCAGAGCCCAATACAGCCCGTACAGGACCTGAATCGCCACCAGTGCGATCAGTACCCGGCGCAGCTTTTGAAGTCCGCCGCCCATTCCATGTCCTTCCCAAGACCGTTGACCAGAACGCCATGAGTCTGGCCTTGCGTCATCCCCGGCCCGGATCTCCGGTCAGGATTTCCAGAAAGACCTCGCCATAATCCGACAGCTTCTTGGGACCGACGCCCTTCACCTGCCCCATCGCGTCGAGGCTTTGGGGTTTGATGGCGGCCATCTCCATCAGGGTTGCATCGGGGAAGACGACATAGGCGGGCACACCTTTCGCCGCGGCGAGCTCCTTGCGGACGGATTTGAGCTGGCCCAGAAGGTCCGCATCAACATCCTCGGGCAGGACCTGAACCTGACGGCGCGGCGATGATCCGGTCTTGCGAGCGACATATTCCCGGGTTTCCACCTGCGCCTTGCCGGTGAGCACGGCATCGCCCTGTTCGGTCAATTGCAGCGCACCGAACCCCTCAATGTCCAAGCTGAGCTGGCCGCCCGCGAGACACTGCCGGACCAGGCTTTGCCAGAAGGGCTTGGGACGCCCCGCCCCGACGCCGAATGTGGGCAGGCTGTCATGCCCGCGCTCCCGGACCTTCTCCGTATCCGCGCCGCGCACGATATCGATGATGTGGGCGGTACCGAAGCGCTGGCCGGTCCGGGCGATGGCGGACATCAGCATCTGCGCCTCACGCGTCGCATCCACCAGTTTGGGCGGGTCCAGGCAGATGTCGCAATTGCCGCAGGCCTTGTCCCGGTTCTCACCGAAATAGGACAGCAGGACCTGGCGCCGGCATCGCGTCGCCTCGCAATAGGCCAGGAGCGCATCGAGGCGTTTGTGCTCCCGGCGCTTGTGATCGATGTCCTCGCCATCATTCTCGATGAATTGGCGACGCATCCGGGCGTCCGACAGGCCGAACAGCATGAGGGCTTCGGCATCTCCACCATCGCGGCCGGCGCGCCCGATCTCCTGATAATAGGCCTCCATGGAGGCGGGCAGATCGAGGTGGAGCACATAGCGGATGTCGGGCTTGTCGATCCCCATGCCAAACGCGATCGTCGCCACCATGATCACAGCCGGTTCGGCCATGAAAATCTCCTGATGGTCCCGTCGCATCTCTGGTGACAGACCAGCATGATAGGGCAAGGCGCGATAACCCGCTTCGACCAGACGCGCCGCGGTCTCTTCCGTCGACTTGCGCGACAGGCAATAGATGATGCCGGACACGTCCTTGCGGTCTTGCAGAAAGGCCAGCATCTGGGCCACGCCCTTGTCCCGCGGCATCACCGCCAGCGACAGGTTGGGACGATCGAAACCGTGCACCACGATCTCGCCGCCACCCCCGAACAGCTTGCGCGCGATATCTTCTCGCGTCGCCGTATCGGCGGTCGCCGTGAACGCCGCAAGCCGGGCTTGGGGGAAATGCTCTCTCAAGGCGCTGAGCTGTTCGTATTCGGGCCGGAAGGCCGCCCCCCATTTGGAGATGCAGTGGGCTTCATCCACCACGAACAAGGCCGGATCGAGACGCTGCAGCGCGCTGATCATGCGCGGCGTCATGAGGCGTTCCGGCGAAAGATAGAGGAGTTTGATCTCACCGGCCTCGAACCGGCGCCAGTCCGCTACATTGTCGTCCCGCGAGCGGCCGGAATGGATGGCCGCGGCCTCGACGCCGTTGGCCCGCAAGCCGGCAACCTGGTCATCCATCAAGGCAGTAAGCGGCGACACCACGATGCTCGGACCGTCCAGCAGCAGGGCTGGCACCTGGTAGCACAGCGACTTTCCCGCGCCGGTCGGCATGACGCACAGGGTCGGCTGGCCGTTCAGGATTTTGGCGACAATGCCTTCCTGTCCGGGCCGGAAGCCAGGAAAACCGAATATGTCGCGGAGAATCTCGTGGGCGCGGTCCATGGGGCCAGAATGCATGCACAGGCCGCCCGGTCACCTGCCGACCTGCACACAAGCCCCATGTTTCCAATCCCTGCCGCGATCCGGGTCAGATATGGGGACTCCACATCATCATCCACGCTCCGAACACGCCGAGACCGGTGAAGGCCGCCGCAGCCAGGACCAAGCCCGCCATCGCCAGTTTCACAGGCGCAGAGCGGCTGTCCTGGGCCCGCAAATAGAGTTCGAACAGCAGCCAGGGGACCAGAAAACTGCCCCAGGCAATGAAACTGTCGAACCAGCCGGTCATGTTGCGGGACATGCCGGCCCCGCCGCTGAGGATCGCCCATCCCATGTAACCGATCCGTGTGAACCAGACGCCGCTGACAAAGATGAAAAGCCGCATGGCCCAGCGCCGGTGTTGATCGATCCGGCGAGCGATGGCGTGACGCAAGGCGAAGCCGGCCGCCAGCAGGATCAGGATCCCGTCCACCGTCGTCCCCATGGCCGCAAAATCATTCAGGCGCGTGCCCCGGATCCAGATCAGTCCGATCCCGCCGAGTGCCATGAAGACCGCGATCACCATGTAGGTGCGGCCGGTCCAGCGATGCAGGGTCGGAAACCGCTTGCGCAAGGGCGGGGTCAGCTGCAGCAGGCCGCCAGCCGTGATCACGGCGGCCAGAAGGACATGGCTGATAAAGGCCAGGTTTCCCCAGACATCACCCGCCGCATAGCCCTCCATCAGACCGGTCTCATCCCAGCGGGAATACTCCCCCGCGACCGTCACCGGAACGTAGGCAAGCGAGATGTAGTAGACGAACATCCACTGGCCTGTCGCTGCAGCAAGGAACCAGAGCTTGGCCGAGGCGGACAGCAGGGATTTCGGCAGGGCCAGGCCGGAAGCCCGGCCGGCGGATGGGGCGGCTGTCGGGGCAAACGCGTCGCGCATGTTTCACTCCTTGTCTGTGGCCGGCGTGAATGGGGATGCCGACCTCGACATTCCCCTGCCAGACAGGGCGAAAACCGGTCCTGCCGATTTGGAAATCGACCGGAATTCGTGCAAAAGGACGTAGAACAAGGAGCCCGGACATGCTGGATCTCGTGCTGGCCATCAAACTCGGTGTTGCGGCCATCGCCCTGACCTGGATCGCCGTCATCGTCATGATGCCCCGTCGCCAGACGCTTCACATTGTTTGGGCGATCTTCTGCGGCGGACTGGCAGCAGTCATGCTGCGCGAGGTCTTCACACCGGCCCAGCTGGGCCCGATGGGTCCCGCTCTGATCATCGCCAGTTGTGCCACCTGCAGCCTGTTCTGGCTGGTGGCGCGAGCCTTGTTCCGGCCCGGCGCCGTGATCGGTTGGCCCCAGCTTGTTCTGGTCGGTGGGATCTTCGCTCCCACCGTGATCAAACAGGGCCTGCTGGCCGTGAATGCCGAAGCCATGCTGGGCACCGCCGCCCAGGCCCAACTGTTCGAAAGCCTGAGTCAGGGCCAGACCCTGCTCAGCTCGACCGTCCTTGTTCTGTCTTTCTGGGAAGGTGTGCGGGGCTGGTCCCCCGCCCTGCCCGCAAACGAAAAGCGATTGCGCGGCCTGTTCCTGGCGACGTTCGGCCTGTGCGTCTCGACCTGCGTGATGTTGCTGGATCATGGCAATGCCAATCTGCCGCCCGCCTTCATGGCCGCGACGCAGGCGCTCTGTGCCCTCGCCATCCTGATTGTCACCAGCATTGCCGTCCGCTTCCGCGCGCACCATCCGCTGGCCCACCCGCAGCCGCCCGCCCGCCCGGCCTTGTCTGCCGAAAGCCAGCAGGAAGCACGGGACATGGCCCGGCGCATTCATGCCCTGATGGAGCAGGATGCGCCCTATCTCGACCCCGACTTCAAGGTCGCCACGCTGGCCCGGCGCCTGCGAGAGCCGGACTACAAGGTGTCCCGTGCCATCACGGCCGGACTGGAAGCGCCCAATTTCAACCGGTATGTGAATGGATGGCGCGTCGCCTACGCGAAGGGCCGGCTGGCTGATCCGGAACGGGACCGTGAGCCCATCCTCAATATTGCCCTGGACAGCGGGTTCGCCTCGCTGGGCCCGTTCAACCGCGCCTTCAAGGATGTCACCGGGCAAACCCCGCGGGAGTTCCGCAAGGCCAGGGCCGGCCATGACGCCGCCCTCATCCGCACGGCCTGAGACCTCCCCAAACAAAAACGGCGCCCCGTGAGGCGCCGTTTCCGTGTCGGGATGAAGGTGAGGATCAGACCTCTTCCTTCTTGTCCTTTTTCTTGGCGTTACGCGGCAGGAGCCGGTCGCCGGGCGTGATGTGGAAGTCGAGCCGTTCGCTGTCGGCCGGATCGACATCGACCTTCACGAGGCCACCCTTCTTGAGCTCGCCAAACAGGATCTGGTCTGCCAGCGGCTTCTTGATGTGCTCCTGGATGACACGCGAGAGCGGACGGGCGCCAAAGCGCTTGTCATAGCCGCGCTCGGACAGCCAGGCCGTCGCATCCGGCGTCAGTTCGAAGGTCACGCCGCGATCGATGAGCTGGGCTTCCAGCTGCAGCACGAACTTCTCGACGACCCGGCCGATGACGTCGGCAGAGAGCGGCGCGAAGGGAATGATCGCGTCCAGACGGTTGCGGAATTCCGGCGTGAACAGGCGCTCCACGGCGGCATCGGCCTCGTCGGTCTTCTTGCCACGGCCGAAACCGATGGCTTCCTTCTGGGCGTCGGCGGCCCCCGCATTTGTCGTCATCACCAGGATGACATTGCGGAAGTCGACCTTCTTGCCGTTGGAATCGGTCAGCGTGCCATTGTCCATCACCTGCAGGAGGATGTTGAACAGGTCCGGATGCGCCTTCTCGATCTCGTCCAGCAGAAGCACAGAGTGCGGATGCTGGTCGACGGCATCGGTCAGCAGACCGCCCTGATCGAAACCGACATAGCCCGGAGGCGCGCCGATCAAACGGGAGACCGCATGGCGTTCCATGTATTCGGACATGTCGAAACGGTGCAGCTGCACGCCCATGATCTCGGCGAGCTGACGGGTCACCTCGGTCTTGCCGACACCCGTGGGGCCGGAGAACAGGTAACAGCCGATCGGCTTGTTCGGTTCACGCAGGCCGGCCCGAGACAGCTTGATCGCCGTCGACAGCTGGGCGATGGCCTCGTCCTGACCGAAGACCACGTGCTTGAGATCCGTGTCCAGATTGCGCAGCGAGGTCTCGTCATCCTTGGAGACGGTTTTCGGCGGGATCCGGGCCATGGTCGCAACCACGGCTTCGACTTCCTTCACGCCGATCGTCTTCTTGCGCTTGGAGACAGGCTGGAGACGCATCTGGGCTCCGGCCTCATCGATCACGTCGATCGCCTTGTCCGGCAGTTTGCGGTCACCCATGTAGCGCGCCGACAGCTCGACCGCCGTCTTCAGCGCTTCATTGGTGAAGCGGACATCATGGAAGTCCTCGAAATAGGACTTCAGACCCTGCAGGATCTTGATCGCATCCGGAACAGACGGTTCCGCCACGTCGATCTTCTGGAAGCGCCGCGCCAGGGCCCGGTCCTTCTCGAAGTGCTGGCGGTATTCCTTGTAGGTGGTCGACCCCATGCAACGCAGGCCGCCATTTTGCAGGGCCGGCTTGAGCAGGTTGGATGCATCCATCGCGCCGCCGGACGTGGCACCGGCGCCGATCACGGTGTGGATCTCGTCGATGAAAAGGACGGCATTGTCCTTTTCCTCGAGCTCCTTGACCACCTGTTTGATGCGCTCCTCGAAATCGCCGCGATAGCGGGTCCCTGCCAGCAGCGAGCCCATGTCGAGCGAGTAGATCGTGGCTCCGGCCAGAACGTCGGGAACTTCATTCTCGACGATCTTGCGGGCAATGCCTTCGGCGATGGCGGTCTTGCCGACACCCGGATCGCCCACCAGGAGCGGATTGTTCTTGCGGCGGCGAACGAGGACCTGGATACAGCGCTCCACCTCGGCGTCACGGCCGATCAGCGGGTCGACATCGCCCTTCTTCGCCTTCTCGTTGAGATTGACGCAATAGGCCGAGAGCGCATCGCCGTCCTTGGCCGGCTCCTCGGTCTCTTCCGTACCCCGCACAGCGCGTTCCTCGGAAGCGCCCGGCTTGCGGCCGATCCCGTGCGAGATGAAGTTCACGGCGTCATAGCGCGTCATGTCGCGCTCGGCGAGGAAGTAGGCGGCATGGCTTTCGCGCTCGGCGAACAGGGCCACAAGCACGTTGGCACCGGTCACTTCTTCCCGGCCGGCATTCTGGACGTGGATTACGGCGCGCTGGATGACGCGCTGGAAACCGGCGGTCGGCTTGGCGTCCTCGTCATCATCGACGACGAGTTCGGACAATTCATTGTCGACATACTCGGTCAGCGTCGCGCGCAATTCGTCGAGATCGACCTCGCAGGCCTTCATGACGGCGCTGGCATCCTGGTCATCCACGAGGGCAAGCAGGAGGTGCTCCAGGGTCGCGAATTCGTGCCCACGCTCATTGGCGTAACCCAGAGCGCGGTGCAGGCTGTCTTCCAGATCCGAAGAGAAAGATGGCACCACTCTACTCCTTTTCCATTGTGCACTGGAGCGGGTGCTGAGCCCGCCGTGCTGCGTCCATGACCTGGGCTACCTTTGTCTCGGCAACCTCGTATGTGTACACGCCACACATGCCGACGCCGTTCTGATGAACATGGAGCATGATTCTCGCAGCGTCCTCGGGCGTTTTTCGAAATATGCGGACGAGAATCTCGACCACAAACTCCATCGGCGTGTAGTCATCATTGAGTAGGAGAACACGGTAAAGCGAAGGTTTCTTCGTCGCCGGACGCGTCTTCGTAGCGAGGCCCGTGCCTTCCTCAATTCCGCTATCTTCTTGGTTTTTATCGGTCATATTTTAAACGTGCTCGAATATTACTCACGGGCTCATCCCAAGAGATGGGGACCCTTCCGCGCCATGGAAAGACCCGGGCTGCAAGCCGGGCCCGATCAAAAATATAACACGGCGGGCAATTTCTTTCTTCCCGTTTCGTGTGGAAAGACATATGAAGGGGCCCCCACAATTGTGAGGGATCCACCGGATCACCTTCGGGCCCGGTCGGGGAGGACAGCGCCGTCAGCATCCAGAAAACTGGAGCGGGCGCACACGGCGACGACACGGCGCGATCTGAAACGCTGCACGTGCCCCGCCAGACGCCTGGGCGCCCTACCGCCCCAAGAAACCAGCATTCCCAAAAACAAAGGGCCCGGTGCATGCACCGGGCCCAGTCGGGCTTGTGCATGCCATTCCCATCGCCGGCAAAAAAAGGGCCCGGTGACGAATCACCGGGCCCAGTCGGGGAGGAAAAATCGGTTGCTGACGCGCTAGTGGTTGGCTTGTGCCATCTCCATTGCAGCGGCGACGCGCGCATTGAGCGGCTTCAGCGAATCTTTCATCAGGCCGGAGAACAGGTCGGTCGTCTTGTTCAGCTCAGCGATGTAGCTATCGACGGTCGACTTGGTGAATTCGGACTGGATTTCAAACAATTCCTGGACCGACTTGGCGGAGGCAAAAGCCTTCGTCGCGGTGACACCCTCTTCCATCAGCGTCTTGGCGTAGGCGACGGCGTTCGCGTTGGCGGTCTCGATACCCTTGCCGGCGACGGTGGCCGAAGCGATCAGGGCATCCACGGTTTCTTTCTGGAAGTTGCTGGCTTCGGTGACCGATTTCAGCGTCTTCTCAAACCCTTCCTTGAGCGCTTCATTGCTCGCGGCGGTCATGCTCTCAATGGTCTGGTTCATGGCAAAGCTCGTTTCAGTGGGGGCTGAAGCCGTCGCCAGCTTGGCAGCCTGTTGGGGTTTGGCGGTCTTCAACTTGGGCTCCGCCGGCTTGCCCACTTTCTTCTTCGCGGTGGCCTTTGACTTCGTCACCGGCTTTTTCTTGATCGTCGTCTTGACCGGTTTCGGTGCAGCCGGAGCAGCTTTCGCTGTGGGCGCGTCCTTCTCGGTCGGGGTCGTCTTGACGTCGCTCATCGTTCAAATCTTTGTTGCGACCGCTCTTCGCAGTCGCACAATAAATACCACGACCGAGGTCCGGGTCAAGGGGGTTTTTGTGCGGCGCACAAAATATCGCTCATGCCCTATGAGACAGGCTTAACCGGCTGGAAACATGCTGACCTGCACAGTGTCGGCATGCTTGGTTTCACACGCCTTGTCCTGACCATTTGCCTCGCCCTGGCGAGCGCTACCCTGTGGAGCGCTCCCTCGCGTGCGGACACATCGCGCTATGCGGCTTTCGTGGTCGACCAGTCGACGGGCGTGGTCATGCATTCGCGCCGCTCCGAGGCCGAACGCTACCCGGCATCCCTGACCAAGATGATGACGCTCTACATGTTGTTCGAAGCCATCGAGCGTGGCGAGATCGGCCTGCAGGACCAGATCCGCGTCTCCGAGAATGCGGCCAATGCAGTGCCGTCGCGCCTGGGTCTGGAGAGCGGCGACACGATCACGGCGGAAACCGCGATTCGTGCCCTCATCATCAAGAGCGCCAATGATGTGGCCGTTGCGGTGGGTGAGCGTCTGGGCGGCGGCGAGAGCCGGTTTGCCACCTTGATGACCGAGCGCGCCGGCGAGCTGGGCCTGACCCAGACGGTGTTTCGTAATGCGTCCGGCCTGCCCGACCGCCGCCAGACCACAACCGCGCGTGACATGGCCCGTCTGGCCATCGCCCTGCAGCGCGACTACCCGCAATACTTCCACTACTTCAACGAAGAGAGCTTCACCTATAACGGCCGCACCTATCGCAATCACAATTCCCTGGTCGGACGGGTGGAGGGCGTGGACGGCCTGAAGACCGGCTATATCCGCGCCTCCGGCTTCAATGTCGTGGTGTCGGCCGAACGCGGGGACCACCGCATCGTCGCCGTTGTGATGGGCGGCCCGAGCGCTGCGGCCCGTGATGCGCATGCCGAGGAATTGCTGGAAGCCGCCTTCGACACGCTGGAACAGCGCGAGGATACGCGCCTGTTCGCCGCCCTCGCCTCGCCGCGCGTCAGTCCGATGCGCCAACAGGAATTGATCGCCATGGATGTGGCGGCCCTGCATCTGGCCGAGCCGACCGAAATGGGCTCCAGCCAGCCGGCCCCGCCCGTGCGGATCGTCCTCGCCGATGAGGACGAGATGGGGCAGCCCCGCATTTCCGATACGGCCAGCCCCGCCGAACGCCCCTCGCTGCTGCGCGGTGCCTGGTCCGTCCAGGTCGGCGCCTACAATTCCGCAGATCAGGCGCGCGACCAGCTTGACCGCGTCACCGCCTATTCCCTGACCCTGAATGAGGCCCAGCCGGCGGCCCGGTCTGTCGACATCAATGGCAGCCGCCTGTGGCGCGCCCGCTTCGAATCGCTGACCGAGGACGAAGCCCGCCAGGCTTGCGAAGACCTCTCGGCCCGGCGCGAAGCCTGTTTCGCCGTCGCTCCGGGACGCTGATCCCGACCGATTTCCACGCCTGTCCTGCGCGGCGGGCTGGAATCTTGTGGTCGGTTGACACAACCTTGCCCCTCGAACACTTTCGCGCGCCCTGCTGCCCCGGGCGGCCATAACCCATGTCTGGACGCAATTGCCGATGAATGTCGTCGTCGTAGAATCCCCGGCCAAAGCCAAGACCATCAACAAGTATCTCGGGTCGGACTACACGGTTCTGGCGAGTTTCGGACATGTGCGCGACCTGCCGCCCAAGGACGGTTCGGTGAAACCCGATGAGGATTTCGCCATGGCCTGGGAGGTCGACAGTGCCTCCACCAAGCGGGTGAAAGCGATCGCAGATGCGGTCAAGGAAAGCGACCGCCTGATCCTCGCGACTGACCCGGATCGCGAAGGGGAAGCCATTTCCTGGCACTTGCTCGAAGCGCTCGCCAAGCGCCGCGTCCTCAAGGATGTCGTGATCGAGCGGGTCGCCTTCAACGCCATCACCAAACAGGCCGTCCAGGAAGCCATGCGGCATCCGCGCGCCGTCGACATGGAATTGGTCAACGCCTATCTGGCGCGCCGTGCCCTGGACTATCTGGTGGGCTTCACCCTGTCGCCGGTACTGTGGCGCAAGCTGCCCGGCTCGCGCTCTGCCGGCCGCGTCCAGTCCGTTGCCCTGCGCCTGATCTGTGACCGCGAACTGGAAATCGAGAAGTTTCGCGCCGAGGAATACTGGACGGTTGATGCCGACATCACCGCCGGCTCCGATTCCTTCCGGGCCAAGCTGGTCACGCTGGACGGCAAGAAGCTGCAGAAGCTGTCCATCAAGGATCGCGCCAGCGCCAATGCGGCGGTCGAGGCGATCAAATCTGCCGATCTGTCGATCGCATCGGTGGAAGCCAAGCCGGCCAAGCGCAACCCGCCACCGCCCTTCACCACCTCCACCCTGCAGCAGGAAGCCGCCCGCAAGCTGGGCTTCTCCGCGACCCGCACCATGCAGACGGCGCAGAAGCTCTATGAGGGCGTCAATATCGGCGGCGAGACCACCGGCCTGATCACCTATATGCGGACCGACGGCGTTTCCATGGTGCCCGAAGCGATCAGCCAGGCCCGCGACGTGATCGGCAAGGAGCATGGCTCGCTCTATGTGCCGGCCAGCCCGCGCATGTACGCCACCAAGGCCAAGAATGCGCAGGAAGCCCACGAAGCGATCCGCCCGACCTCTTTCTCGCGCCTGCCGGAAACGCTGAGCCTGGATGAGGACATGGCGCGCCTCTACCAGCTGATCTGGCGCCGCGCCGTGGCCAGCCAGATGGAAAGCGCCCGTTTCGAGCGCACCACGATCGAAATCCTGTCAGCCGACCAGAAGACCGGCCTGCGCGCTGTCGGCTCCGTCCTTCTCTTCGACGGCTTCCTGACCCTCTACCAAGAAGGCCGGGACGATGAAGAGGATGAAGGCGAAACCCGCCTGCCCAAGGTCAACCAGGGCGCTGCCGCCGATGCCGGCAAGACCTATGCGGACCAGCACTTCACCCAGCCGCCGCCGCGCTTCACCGAAGCCTCGCTGGTCAAGCGGATGGAAGAACTGGGCATTGGCCGCCCGTCGACCTACGCCTCCACGCTGCAAGTGCTGCGTGACCGCGATTATGTGCAGATGGAGAAGAACCGCTTCCATCCGCTCGACAAGGGCCGCGTGGTCACCGCCTTCCTCGAGAATTTCTTCGCCCGCTATGTGGAATATGATTTCACCGCCGGGCTGGAGACCCAGCTCGACAAGGTGTCGGCCGGAGAGCTGGACTGGAAACAGCTCCTGCGCGACTTCTGGACCGAATTCCGCGCTGCCGTCGACGAGATTGGTGATCTGCGGATCGGTCAGGTGCTCGATGCGCTGAACGAAGCGCTTGCCCCGCACATCTTCCCGGAAAAGGAAGACGGCACGGATCCGCGGCTTTGCCCGTCCTGTGGCGAGGGGACGCTGTCCCTGCGCCTGGGCAAGTTCGGCGCATTCCTGGGCTGCTCCAATTACCCGGACTGCAAATTCACCCGCCAGATGGGGGAACAGGATGCCGAGCCCAAGATCGAGGGCGATGGCCAGATCGCCATCCATCCGGAAACCGGCAAGCCGATTGTCCTGAAAGATGGCCGGTTCGGCATCTATCTGGAGATGGAAGTTGAAGGTGAGGACAAGCCGAAACGCTCGTCCATTCCCAAGGGCTGGGATGCCAAGGAGCTCACCGAGGCCCAGGCCATCCAGCTGATCGACCTGCCGCGCCTGGTCGGGGAACACCCGGATGACGGCCAGCCGATCACGGCGAATATCGGCCGCTATGGCCCCTATGTTCACCACGAAAAGACCTATGCGAACCTGCCGACGGTGGAAGAGGTCTTCGAAATCGGCCTGAACCGGGCCGTCTCGGTGATCGCCGACAAGCGCGCCAATGGCGGCCGCCGCGGCTCCACCGCCACGGCGCTGAAGGAGTTGGGCGAGCATGATGGCAAGCCCGTGCGGATCATGTCGGGCCGCTATGGTCCCTATGTGAAGTATGAGAAGGTCAATGCGACCCTGCCCAAGGGCACCGATCCGGAAAGCGTGACCCTGGAACAGGCCATGGAATGGGTCGACGCCAAGGCAGCCAAGGGCGGCAAGAAGAAAGCCCCGGCCAAGAAGAAGGCTCCGGCGAAGAAAAAGCCTGCGGCCAAGAAGACCACCGCCAAGAAAACAACGGCGAAGAAACCTGCCGCGAGCAAGAAGGCGAAGACGGAGTAGCCAGGATGGCCGGCGAACCGACATCAGACGCCGGCTCCCTGCGCGAGGCGGTCATCGAAGCCATCAAGCTGGGCGAGGGCCAATTCGGCAAGCGGGAAATTGCGCGCGCCCTCAAGCTCAAGGGCACTGAGGCCAAATGGGACCTGAAAGACGCCCTCTCCGCATTGGAGGCCGAGGGCACGATCAGTCGCAATAGCGACAAGTCCTACACGCTGGCCGGCACCCTGCCCGCCGTCACTGTCGTGGAGATCACCGACCGCGATACCGACGGCGAATTGCTGGCCGCACCCGTGCGCCAGGACCGCGCCGCGCCGCGCATCCGGCTCGCGCCGGGCGAAGGCGCTGGCGGCAAGGGACAGACCGCCCTGGGGATTGGTGATCGCGCCCTGGTGCGTCTCTCGCCGGATGATGAAGGCGGCTATGAAGCCCGGCTAATCAAGCGGCTCGGCCAGAGCGCCCACAAGATCCTGTGCGTGTTGCGCAAACCCGCCTCCGGCCCGATGCGGCTGTTGCCGGTGGACCGGCGCTCCCGGCACGAATTGATGCCGGCCAAGGGCGAGGCTGACAAGGCCGATGACGGGGATCTGGTCCTGTGCCAGATCGCCAAGGAACGCCGCCACGGCCTCAAGACCGCCGAGATTGTCGAAGTGATCGGACCGGCCACGGGCCCGGGTGCCGGCAGCATCATTGCCCTGTATTCCCACGGCGTGCCGCAGGGCTTCTCCGAGACCGAGCAGCGTGAGGCTGACACGGTCAAACCGGCGAAGATCCGCGATCGCGAAGATCTGCGCGACCTGCCCCTGATCACGATCGACCCGGATGACGCCAAGGACCATGACGACGCCGTCTGGGCGGCACCGGATGACCATCCGAAGAATGAAGGCGGCTGGCAGGTCATCGTCGCGATCGCCGATGTGGCGGCTTACGTCACGCCCGGCAGTGCGCTGGACCGCGGGGCCTTCAAGCGCGGCAATTCGGTCTATCTGCCCGACCGGGTGGTGCCGATGCTGCCGGAACGCCTGTCCAATGATCTGTGTTCCCTGCGCGAGCAGGAGGAACGCCCCTGCATGGCCGTGCGGATGGTGTTCGACAAGCGGGGCAACAAGACCAGCCACCGTTTCCTGCGGGGCTGGATGAAATCAGCCGCGAAACTCTCCTACACGCAGGCCCAGACGGCGATTGATGGCGGCGATGGCGGTCCGGCCAATGCGCTGCTCGACGATGTTCTGAGACCGCTCTGGGGCGCCTATTTTGCCGTCCGCGAAGCCCGGGCCCGCCGGGAACCGCTGGAAATCGACGCGCCGGAACGCCGCGTCCGCGTCGGACCCGACGGCAAGGTGGCCGGCGTCGAGGTTCGCGAGCGGTTCGATGCTCACAAGCTGATCGAAGAATTCATGATCCAGGCGAATGTCTGTGCGGCGGAAACGCTGGAAAAGCACAAGACACCGCTGATCTACCGGGTCCATGAGCAGCCCTCGAAGGAAAAAATCGAAGGGCTGGCCGCCTATCTGCCAACCGTGGGCCTGAAATGGA
>NZLV01000252.1 GCA_002694345.1 Maricaulis sp. | reverse complement strand
TGTACCTGGTTTTTCGATCGCCACGCGCCGGAGTGGCCGCGCCTGCCGCGGGGCCTGGTCACGACGATCGTGGTGAGCCTGCCGGTCACGATCGCGGTGGCCCTCATCCAGTACTGGCTGAACGGCCCCTTCCCCCTCTACGTCCTGCCCATGATGTTCTTCTTCGTGTGGGTGATCTCGGCCGCCGTGGTGACCGTGTCCTATCTCCTCGAAGCGCGCCGGAGCGACGGCGCGGAGGCCGGGGCTGAAGCCCTGCCCGCGCTGACAGACAAACTGCCCCACCGGCTGCGGCGCTCCCCGATCCTGGCCCTGACCGCAGAGGACCACTACCTGCGGGTCCACACCGAGGCTGGTGATGCGCTGATCCTGATGCGGCTGAGTGATGCGCTGGCGGCCGTTGATGCGCTGGACGGCGCGCGCACGCACCGGTCCTGGTGGGTGGCGCGGGCTGCGGTGAAAGGGGTCAGCCGCGGCGATGGCCGCGCAGTCCTGACCCTGAGCAATGATCTGGAAGCGCCGGTCAGCCGCACTTACGCGCCACAATTGCGCGAAGCGGGCTGGTATTGAGCCCCCGGCTCAGGGCAGCGCCTTACGGTTCTCGGCCCACTCCGCCGCGGTCTGGCCCCAGACCTGGGCCATGATGCCAAAGCCCGCGACTTCCGCATCCCGGCCGAGATAACGCGATCCCATTTTTTGGGCGACGCCCATGGAGGCGACATTCTGGGCGTCGATCAGATGGATGACATCCTCCCAGCCCAGCGTATCAAAGACCCAGTCGAGCGTGGCCTGGGCCGCCTCCGCCGCATAGCCCTTGCGCCAGCTGGCCCGGTTCAGGGACCAACCCACTTCCGGCTGCGGCCAGCCATGGGGATACCAGGGACCGATCCGGCCCAGCCAGGTCCCGGATGATTTCTCGATCACGCTGAAGAAGCCATAGCCGCGCAATTCCCAATGCCCGACAATTCCGCACAGGCTGCGCCAGACCAGGGGCGGCGTCTGGACACCCCCGATGAAGCGCGTGGTCTCCTCATCCGCCATCATGTCGCAAAGCGGTTCGAAATCCGACAGATCGGGTTGGCGCAAAATGAGACGTTCCGTCTCCAGAGTGACCGTTTGCATGTTGGAATCCGGGGTTGGGACAGGATTGGGAAGGCCCGGTCTTACACGCATTCTTTATGACTGCCCATTGCCCCCACCTGTCATGGGGCTGGTCTAGTCTCAGCGGCAAACCTGAACGCGGCATCATGGCGTCGGACTTGCAAGGCGAGACGGCGAAGAGCTGCCCGGAGTGAGTAGAGCAACATGGCCGACAAGCATCACGGCCCCGGAATAGTGACCCTGCTGGTCTATCTGATCGGTGCCGCCAGTTTGACCGGCGGCCTGTCCGGCTGGGTGCATGCCAGTGGCGCCTATGCCTGGCTGACCGAGCTGAGCGCGCCCAGCTGGACCCCGGCCTATTCCCTGCTCAACATTGTCGGCCTCTTCGTTCCGGCCCTGGCCGTACTCTCCTTGTGGATCGTGCAGCATTCCGGTCGCAACGGAACGCGTCTGTGGGCCAGCCTGCTGGTCCTGATCTGGCTGGCCGGCATGACGGCGCAGATCATTGCCTTTTTCAGCCTGCGCGATGTCTCGACCGGTTTTGTCATCGCCCTGGGCCTGTGGGTCTATGCGCTTCTGGCCAGCCAACTGGTCGGCCGCAGCTCCCGCGCCGCCGGCATCCTGCTCTGGCTGCCCCTGGCCTGGCACACTTTCCTGGTCGTGCTCGGCTTCGAACTGATGCGCCTGAACAGCGGCGCGACCTGGGGCGGCGGGCTCTAGTTTCCCCACAGCTCCGGGCAAAGAAAAACCGCCAGTCCGGATGGGCTGGCGGTTTTCTTTTTGAATATCGGTCTGCGTGGATCAGGCCAGGGACGGCTCCAGGCCCTTACAAGCCTCGACCAGGCCCTTCACGGCGTCGACAGAGTTGTCGAACATGGCCTGCTCGTCGGCATTGAGCTCGATCTCGACGACCTTCTCGACACCACCGGCACCGATCACGACCGGCACGCCGACATAGAGGTCATCCTGGCCGAACTGGCCAGTCAGGTGCGCGGCGCACGGCAGGATGCGCTTCTTGTCGCGCAGGTAGGAGACCGCCATCTCGATGGCGCTTTCCGCCGGGGCATAATAGGCCGAGCCCGTGCCCAGCAGAGCGACGATCTCGCCGCCACCGCTGCGGGTGCGCTGGACGATGGCGTCCATTTTCTCGTCCGTGGACCAGCCCATCTTGACCATGTCCGGCACCGGGATGCCGGCGATCGTGGAATAGCGCAGCAGCGGCACCATCGTGTCGCCATGGCCGCCCATCACGAAGGCCGTGACGTCCTGGACGGACACCTCGAACTCGTCAGCCAGGAAGTGGCGGAAGCGCGCGCTGTCCAGCACGCCGGCCATGCCGACGACCTTGTTGTGCGGCAGGCCGGAGAATTGGCGCAGCGCCCAGACCATGGCGTCGAGCGGGTTGGTGATGCAGATCACGAAGGCATTCGGGGCGAATTTGGCGATGCCCTCACCCACGGCTTTCATGACTTTGAGGTTGATGCCCAGCAGGTCGTCCCGGCTCATGCCCGGCTTGCGCGGCACACCCGCGGTCACGATGCAGACATCGGCGCCTTCAATGGCGGCATAGTCATCAGCGCCGGCCAGCTTGCTGTCCTTGCCGAAGACCGGGCTCGCCTCGGCGATGTCCAGGGCCTTGCCCTTGGCCACACCCTCGGCAATGTCGAACAGGACGACATCGCCCAGTTCTTCGCGCGCCGCGATGTGAGCCAGGGTGCCACCGATCATACCGGAACCGATGAGCGCAATCTTGTTTCGAGCCATGGGAGGAACTCCTTTGGGGAAGATGAAAATCTTGCGCGCCGGTCTAGCGCCGGTTCCGCCTTTCGGCAAGGCGGTGATATCGCCGCAGGCCTGTCACACCGGAAAATCGACAGGCTCGGTCTTGTGAACCGGCCCGCGACTCCCACATGACCGCGGAAGGGGAGCATCCCATGAACGCAGCCGCCCACCATCTCGCACAGATCAATGTCGCGTATGCGCGATACGATATCGAGGATCCGCGCTTCCAGCCCTTTGTCGACCTGCTTGACCCGGTCAACGCCATGGCGGAACGGATGCCGGGCTTCATCTGGCGCAATGCAGAACCAGAGCCGCCAGGCACGCTGGAGGCCGCCGGCCTGGGCGATCCTCGCCTTCTGGTGAATATGAGTGTCTGGATGGATATCGACAGTCTGGCCATGTTCGTCTTCAAGACCGCACATCTCAAAGTCATGAATCGGAGGGCCGAGTGGTTCCGCTCGGTCGACGCGCCGACCATGGCCCTGTGGTGGGTGAAGGCCGGGCATGTACCCACGCCACAGGAAGCGGCCGACAAGCTTGATGCCCTCGCCCGGACCGGTGCGACCCCCGAGGCCTTCACCTTCCACTCCCTGTTCCTCCCGGACGGCTCCGACTTCGAACTGGACCGCAGCCGGTTCACGCTGGCCTGATCCAGCGGGACATGGCCCTGGATCCATGGCAAGCTGCCGCTCCAAACGGGAGATTTGCCATGACACGCGCGCTGATCGGCCTTTTGGCCGCTTTTGCCTTCCCCCAGACCGTCATGGCCGAGGACCTCAATCTCGACTGGATGGCCGGCGCCTGGCGCAGCACCGGGCCGGACCCCGTCATTGAAGAAAGCTGGACCGACGGATCAAGCGGACTGATGCTGGGCGTCAACCAGACCGTGATGAACGGTCGGGCCGTGGCTTTCGAATTCCTGCGCATCGAGTCCGGTTTGAGCGGCGCCCGCTTTTGTGCGCAGCCGGGCGGTGGGACGGCCACCTGTTTTGACCGGGTCAGCCAGGGCGAACAAGAAGTCCGCTTCGAGAATCCCGGCCATGACTTTCCGCAAGTGATCGAATACTGGCGCCGCGGTGACCGGCTGACGGCCCGGATTGCCGATCTGACCGGTGAAACCGACATGATCTTCCATTGGCATCGGGTGCGCGACTAGTCGCGGGTCAGCTCGCCACGCTCGGACGCCAGATAGTCATGGGTCCGCATTTCCATCAGGCGGGATGCCGTCCGCTCGAATTCGAAGGCGCCATCGCCGGCCGGGTAGAGGTCGTCCGGTTCGGCATCGGCGCTCATCACCAGCTTGGTGCGGGCCTCGTAAAGCGCGTCAATAAGGGTGACGAAGCGCTTGGCCTCATTGCGCTTGTCCGGTGACAGGCGCGGCACCCGGTCCAGCAGGACAGTGTGGAAACGGTCGGCGACGGCAAGATAGTCGGCGGCTCCGAAGGCCCGGGCGCACAGTTCCGGGAAGGTAAAACGGGCGACACCGGCCACTTCGCGCTCGACCACCCATTCGCGGCCATTGACCTCCAGCGTGCAGGATTGCGGCGCCGCGCCCGAAGTCAGGCGGGACCAGGCCTTGTCCATGGCCAGTTCGGCATCCGCATCGAGCGGGCTGTAATAGACCGGGGCCGCTTCCAGCTGGCGCAGCCGGTGATCCACCCCGCCATCCAGCTCGAACATGTCGAGTTTCTGCTTGAGCAGATCGATGAAGGGCAGGAAGAGCTGGCGGTTGATACCGTCCTTGTAGAGATCATCCGGATAGCGGTTGGACGTCGCGACCACGACCACGCCTTCGGCAAAGAGACGCTCGAAAAGGCGGCCCAGGATCATGGCGTCGGCGATATCGGTGACCTGGAATTCGTCAAACGCCAGAAGCCGGGCTTCACTGGCCAGACCGCGCGCGACCGGCGGGATCGGGTCCTCGCCCGCACCTTTCACGTATTCGGGCTGGCGGCGGCGTTCCGACGCGCTCAGCTGACGCCAGCGATTAATGCGCGCATGGGCGTCCTGCATGAATTCGTGAAAGTGCGCCCGGCGGCGGTCCCGGACAGGGGCCGTCTCGATGAAGAGATCCATCAGCATGGATTTGCCGCGTCCGACCCCACCCCAGAGATAAAGACCCTTGGGCGCGGGCCGGGTCTTGCCGAACAGGGATTTCGCGCCCGGTTTCCAGTCCACCAGGCGGGCCGACAATTCACTCAATGCCTTCGCGGCCCGTTCCTGGTCGGGATCGGGATTGAGCGTGCCGGCGTCGACACGCTGGCGCCAGAGTTCAAGCGGCGTGGTCATGCGCAAGGCTTGGATGTTGCGCCCGCGAAGGTCAATGCCCGATCACGCCTGGCAGCAGGTGCCGGGCATTCCCGCCCCGGCTAGCGCACAGGCACAAGCGCCTCCAGCCAGGCCTCGATGGCCGGCGTCGAAAGGTCCCGCCCGGTATAGGCAATATCGGGAGAGTAGGTTTCTCCGGACGCCCGGGGGCGCCCGCGGTAAACCTTGATCGGCAGGCCAAGCCGCGCACGACCGGACGGCAAGTCCAGCTGGCGCAATTCCATGTAGGCACTGTCGGCATAGGTCTCGCCGCCAACATG
>NZLV01000251.1 GCA_002694345.1 Maricaulis sp. | reverse complement strand
TGGGCCGAGGCCGCCAAGTCCGGCTTTCCGCAGAACGGACGCTTCACCCTGCCGCCACACGAGCAGGAGCACATCCCCCTGCCCCCGAAACCGGGCCAGAGGGCCTAGTATACCGGGACGGG
Organism: Maricaulis sp.; assembly: GCA_002694345.1. Lineage (GTDB taxonomy): Bacteria > Pseudomonadota > Alphaproteobacteria > Caulobacterales > Maricaulaceae > Maricaulis. The sequence goes on along the minus strand of NZLV01000251.1, from coordinate 7,275 downwards.
CGCCTCGCGACCGCGACCGGTGACGTAATAGGTGGCAAAGCTGGCCAGCCAGTGTCCCCCGGCATAATCATCGCCGGTGACCGAGGCGATGCCGGTCTCGGCATGGGCCTCTGCCGCGGCCAGCAATGCGGGAATGCGGGCATCGCCCTCCGGCAGGGCGTGGGCCATGGCGTCCAGATTCCAGGCGCGGGACAGATTCACCCCATCCAGATGGACGAGCTTGCCATCACTGGGATCGAGCACCTGGCCCGGGATGAGCCAGTCCGCGCTGCCATCAGTGGGGATGCCGGGCAGGAACTCCGTCAGCCAGATCGCGAAATGTTCCGGTGAAAAGACACGCCGCATCAGATCGGCTTCCATCAGGCAGGGCGACAGAAAATCCTCGCCGGACGGTTCATACCCGATCGGGCAATTCACATCGTCGAGATGGAAGGCGAATATCTTTTCGATCAGCAAAGCTTCCAGCCCTGTGTCCCCGGCCGTGCGTGCCCAGTCCAAGGCGAGCGCAAATCCGAAGGCGGACTGATTATGTGTGCCGATGCGGATCGGGTAGAGAAGGTTTGGCAACCAGGTCCGGTAACGTGCGGCGACTACCTGAACCATCGGCAAAAGGGCCTCCCGCCAGCGCTCGGCGCGCGGATCATCCCATTCCCGCAATTCCATATCGAGCTGGAGCAGCCAGGCCAGACCATAGGGCCGCTCAAAAGAGGCGCGGCCTTCTGCTTCGAAATACGCCACTTCGCCGACCATGTTCTGCGCCGTGAGATTGGCATCCAGTGCAGCCGTCGCGGCTTCAGCCAGCGGGTTGCCGGGATCCTGGCGCAAGAGCCGGACGATCAGCCAATGGCCATGCACGGCGGAGTGCCAGTCGAAACAGCCATAGAAAGCCGGGTGGAGTTCGCGCGGGGTTTGCGCATCCGAATCCGACTGCAGGACGTGAGAGATCTTGTTGGGATATTCCCGTTGTACGCAGTCCAGGGCGAGCTGGAGAAAGTGTTGATTGCGGTCCGTCATGGAGTCATGGCCCTGCGCTTGAGCGATGTCGCTGCAAAGAAACGAAAAAATCGCAATGGCGCTTAAAAATGTTCGCGATAACATAGACTTCCCTCGACTAATCTTTCGTTTTGCCGCGTGCCGTAAGGGCTTTTCCACCCCCCGGCGATCTGCTACCGCGATCATACAAAAGCATTCGGTTTAACTGGCAAGCTTATTGCTGGAGACCGGGGATAACGCGCGAGACGGGTGCTCGGCAAACCGTCCGCCTTTCGGAAAGTGACCCATCCGGCTCGCCCGACGATCCGGATTCACTGGGGGATGACATCATGTCCAATACACAGGTTCGCGACGGCGGACTGGAAGACCTCGGCATCAAGGCTGGTCAGGTCAATCTGAACTGGAATGAAGCCCGGCTGTACGAGGAAGCCGTTCGCCGCGGCGAAGCCGAGGTCGCCGAAGGCGGCCCGCTGGTCGTGAAGACCGGTGCCCACACCGGCCGCTCGGCCAAGGACAAGTTCACGGTCCGCGATGCGGAGACCGAAGACCAGGTCTGGTGGGACACGAACGCCTCCATCACGCCGGAAAATTTCGAAGCCCTGTGGCAGGATTTCCAGAGTCACATGTCGGGCAAGGAAGTCTTCGTGCAGCAATTGTTCGGCGGCGCGGATCTCGACCATCGCCTGCCGGTGCGCGTGGTCAATGAACTGGCCTGGCACTCGCTGTTCATCCGTCACCTTCTTCGCATTCCGACTGCTGACGAATACGCCGGCTTCGACGCCGAGTTCACGATCATCAACCTGCCCAGCTTCAAGGCCGATCCGGCCCGCCATGGCTGTCGCTCGGAAACCGTGATCGCGGTCGACTTCAATCGCCGCATGGTGCTGATCGGTGGCACCTCCTATGCCGGCGAGACCAAGAAGTCGGTCTTCACCATCCTCAACTATCTCCTGCCCAAGAAGAAGATCATGCCGATGCACTGCTCGGTGAATGTGGGCAGCCAGGACGATGCGGCCATTTTCTTCGGCCTGTCGGGGACCGGCAAAACGACCCTGTCGGCCGATGCCTCGCGCACCCTGGTGGGCGATGACGAGCATGGCTGGTCGGAAAACGGTCTCTTCAATTTCGAGGGCGGTTGCTACGCCAAGATGATCCGCCTGTCGGCCGAAGCCGAGCCGGAAATCTACGCCACCACGAAGATGTGGGGCACGGTGCTGGAAAACGTCGTCATGGACGAGGAAACGCGCCAGCTGGATCTGGACGATGCCTCTCTGGCGGAGAACAGCCGCGGCGCCTATCCGATGAGCGCGATTCCGAACGCTTCGGAAACCGGTCGCTGCGGACAGCCGAAAAACCTGGTCATGCTGACCTGTGACGCTTTCGGGATCATGCCGCCGATCGCCAAGCTGACTCCGGCCCAGGCCATGTACCACTTCCTGTCCGGCTATACCGCCAAGGTAGCCGGTACGGAAAAAGGCGTGACCGAGCCGTCGGCCACCTTCTCGGCCTGTTTCGGGGCGCCCTTCATGCCGCGTCACCCTGCCGAGTACGGTGCCCTGCTGCGCGAGTTGATCGCGGAGCATGATGTCGATTGCTGGCTGGTGAATACCGGCTGGACCGGCGGTGCCTATGGCACGGGCCAGCGCATGCCGATCAAGGCCACGCGCGGCCTGCTGAATGCGGCCCTGGACGGCTCTCTCAATTCGGCAGCCTTCCGTGAGGATCCGAATTTCGGCTTCATGGTGCCGATTTCGGTGCCCGGCGTGGATGACAGCATCCTCGACCCGCGCTCGACCTGGGCGGACGGTGCGGCCTATGACGCCCAGGCGGCGAAACTGGTCTCGATGTTCCTGGAAAACTTCAAGACCTTCGAGTCGCATGTTGCGCCCTATGTCCGGGCGGCGGCACCGAAACTGCGCGAGCGCGCCAAGACGCTGGAAACAGCTGCAGAATAGCGTTTCCACAGAGCGCGACAGAGAACGCCCCGGCCCCAGCGGCCGGGGCTTTTTCTTGCCCGCTCTCCGGCGCGAATGATTTTCGCGTTAGGGATATGTTGAGAGAAAATATTGCACGAATGACAGCTGAAACCGGGTTGTCACAAAAAAACTGTTTGACCCAGCCCATCAAATACGCCTTTCTTGGCACGAATTCGCAAACGCAGCACACCGCCGCGTCATGGAAACGACCGACATGCAACGCCCGTTGATGATCATCGACAGCCTCTCGACCCAGACCGTCACCGGTCTGTCCGGTCTCGGCTGCGCGATCGACGGCGGCCTCGGTACCATCACCATGATTACCACCACCTCCTGGACACGGGGGGCGGCCGGCGTGCGCTAGCGGTTTAACAAGAACTGCAACACACCGAACCCGCTCCCCGGCCCCGGGAAGCGGGTTTTTTCATGCCCGAAATTCAGACTTCACCATCACCAGACAGACCCAGACCCAAGGACCCAGATCATGCCCCTCGACCTCGATGCCCGAAAACCGCTCAAGCTTTGTGTGCTGAAATTCGGAAGCTCCGTGCTGCAAAAGCCGGACGACTATGCCCGTGCGGCTCATGAGATCTACCGCCATACCCGCAATGGCGAGAAAGTCGTGGCGGTCGTGTCCGCGCTCGAGGGTGAAACCGATGCCCTGTTCGCCGTCGGTGGCGATGTCGGGGAAGGCTGTTCCGATCCCCTGCTCGCCCGCCTTGTCCGATGCGGCGAGCTCAAGTCTGCAGCCCTGATGGGTCTGGCGCTGCAGCGCTCGGGCGTACCGTCTGCAGTCCTGGACCCGCATGAAATGGACCTTCGTGCTGATGGTGAAGCGCTGGACGCCAATCTGACCGGTCTCGATGCCGACCGTGTCTTGGCCTATTTCGAAACCGCCGATGTCATCGTGGCGCCGGGCTTCTTCGGTGAGGGGGCTGAGGGGCCTGTCACCCTGGGCCGGGGCGGCACAGACCTGACGGCGGTCGAATTCTCGCACTGGCTGGGCGCTGACCGCGTCCGCCTGATCAAGGATGTCGACGGCGTCTACACAGACGACCCGGCCAAAAACCCCGATGCTGTCCGCCTGGACCAGCTGGACTATGACGAAGCGGCCAAGGTGAGCCGCGGCCTGGTGCAGGAAAAGGCGATCTTCCGGGCCAAGCAGAACAATGTGGTGATCGAAGTCGCCGCCCTGGGCAGCCCGTTCGCCACGCGCATCGCGGCAGTGCAGAAGCAGGCCGGTCCGGTGGAAACGCCCAAACGCCTGCGCGTCGCGGTCCTGGGTCATGGCGCCGTAGGCGCGGGCGTGTGCTCGCACCTTCTGGCCCATCCCGGCCGGTTCGAGCTGGGCCCTGTTCTGGTCCGCGACCCGGCCCAGCACGCGGACAAGGCACCGGAGCTCCGCTTCACCAACGACCCGGCCGAGGCCCTGGCGGACAATCCCGACATCGTCGTGGAAGCCATGGGCGGTACGGATATCGCCCGCTCCCTGAGCCAGACCGTACTGCGTGAAGGCCATCACCTGGTCTCCGCCAACAAGGCTGTCGTCGCACTCGACCTGGACCGGCTTCACGATCTGGCGCGCCAGCACGGCCGCGAGCTGAAATATTCAGCCGCAGTGGGCGGCGGTGTGCCGGTGCTGGAACTGATCGACCTTCTGAACCAACAGGGCTCCATCCTGTCGGTGGAAGGCGTGATGAACGGGACCTGCAACTTCATCTTCGGCCAAATGCAGAAGGGGGTGCGCCTGGCGGATGCGGTGGCCGAGGCCCAGCGCCTGGGCTTTGCCGAAGCCGACCCCAGTACCGATCTGGACGGTCTGGATGCGGCCGACAAGCTGTCCATCATTATCCGCCACGCCTTTGGCGTGACCCTCGCCCCGGACCAGATTCCCTGCGAGAGCCTGAATGATCTCAGCGCCCAGCGGATCAAGGCCGTGCAGGAACAAGGGCTCATTTTCAAACAGGTGGCCCGCTGTGAAGTCGCGCCAGACGGCCGTGTCGAAGCGCGGGTGGATATCGAGGCCCTGCCTCCGGAACACCCCTTCGCAGGCCTGGTAAATGAGGGCAATGGCTTCCTGATCCGCATGCCCCAGCGCACCGTGTCGGTGCAGGGCAAGGGTGCCGGTCGCTGGCCGACCGCGGAAGCAGTGTTCGCCGATATCATGGAGATCCAGCGCGCCTATCTGTCCGGTGACCTGTCTGCCTCCCCCTTGCAGGAAAACCCGCTGAGCCGTATTCCGCGAATGTCGTCGGGACAGGTCGCATGAAAGCCAAGCTCAACACCGCGCGCGCCAGCGCACCGGCCAGTGTCGGGAATGTCGGCGTCGGTTTCGACGTGCTCGGCCTTGCCTTCGATGCCGCCCGCGACACGGTCAGTGTGCAGGTGGAAGCCGAGCCGGGCGTCCGGCTGGGCCGGGTGAGCGGGCTGGTCGACAGTTTGCCAGCCGAGGTGGCGCGCAATTGCGCCCTCGCCGCAGCGGCCGCCGTTCTGGACGCAGCCCATGCCGATTTCGGTCTGCGCGTGGACATCCACAAAGGTGTGCCGCTGAGCGCAGGCATGGGCGGGTCCGCCGCCTCGGCCGTGGCCGCTGCCGGTGCAGCCAATGCCATTCTGGCCGAGGCCTTCTCGCCGGAAGCCCTGCTGCCGCTGGCAATGGAAGGCGAGAAAGTCTCGGCCGATCCGCCACCCTGGGACAATGTCATGGCCGCCCTTCATGGCGGGCTTGTCCTGGCGGCGCGACTGGATCCTCCGCTCATTCGCAGGCTGCCCCTTCCCTCCGGGGTGGCCTGCATCCTTTTCCATCCCGAGCGGAAAGTGGAAACGCAAAAGGCCCGCGACCTGCTGGCCCCTGATGTCGCGCGCGGCACAGCTCTGGAGCATTCGCGCAATATGGCGGCCTTTGTGGCCGGCTGCGTGACCAATGATCTGGACCTCGTCGCGAGTGGACTGAAAGACATTTTCATCGAGCCCCAGCGTCTGCCGCTCCTGCCGGAACTGGCAGACGTGCAGGCGGCAGCTCTGGAAGCGGGCGCGCTGGGTTGTTCTTTCTCCGGCTCGGGCCCCTCGGTCTTTGCCTGGGCCCGCACGGAGGATCGCGACCGGGTGGAAGCCGCCATGGCGTCGGCCTTTGCAACGGCCGACTGTCCTGCCAAATCCTATGCGGCGCCACTGGATTCGTCGGGCCTGCGCCTTGAATTGCTCGAGCAGGTGGTCTGAGCATGCTGTACCAATCCACCCGGGGCCAGGCCCCCATGGTGAGTGCGGACCTGGCGCTGAAGGCCGGAGCCGCTCCCGATGGCGGGCTCTACCTGCCCGAAGCCCTGCCCGCACTTGAACTGGACGCACTGGCCGCGACACACGGCCTGGCCGAGCTGGGCGGCGTGATGCTGGCGCCTTTCTTTGCAGGGTCGCCGCTGGAAGGCCAGGCGCCGGCGATCTGCGGTGATGCCTTCAACTTTCCTGCCCCGCTGGTGCAGCCCGATCCGGGCGATGACAAACGGCAAGTGCTTGAGCTGTTCCATGGCCCGACCGGGGCCTTCAAGGATTTCGGCGCCCGCTTCCTGTTTCGCTGTTTTTCAGCCCTGGGCCAGGGCGCAGACACGCCGATCACGGTGCTGGTCGCAACGTCGGGCGATACCGGCGGCGCTGTGGGCTGTGCCGCGGAAGGCCTGCCGGGCACACGCGCGGTCATTCTCTTTCCCAAGGGCCGCATCTCGGCCTTCCAGGAACACCAGCTTTGCTGCTGGGAGCCGCCCGTGGAAGCGCTGCGGGTGGAGGGCGATTTCGACACCTGCCAAGCTCTGGTGAAAGCAGCTTTTGCCGACAAGGCCCTGAGTGAGGAACACGCCCTCACCTCGGCCAATTCCATCAGTATCGGCCGGCTCCTGCCGCAAATGGTCTACTGGGCCCGGGCCGCGCTGGATGTTTTTGCGGAAACGGGAGAAAAGCCCGGCCTGGTCATTCCGACCGGAAATCTGGGCAATGCGCTGGCAGCGCTGCTAGCCCGCGAGCTGGGCCTGCCGATCGGACCGGTCGTGCTGGCGACGAATGCCAATGCCACGCTGGCGAACTGGCATGCGTCGGGATCCTATGAAGCCCGACCGTCCATTGCGACGATTGCCAATGCCATGGATGTCGGCGCGCCGAGCAATTTCGAGCGTTTGGCCAGTCTCGCCAATGCGCGCGTGGACGCTGTGGAACGGGTTGAGGACGACGCGATCCGGGCGCGCATGAAACAGGAATTCGAGGCCACCGGCTATGTCGCCTGTCCGCATACCGCGACCGCGCTGGAGGCGCATGCCCG
>NZLV01000250.1 GCA_002694345.1 Maricaulis sp. | reverse complement strand
GTGGCCGGCAGGGGCAGGCCATTGGCGGCGGCCAGGGCAGCCTCTTCCGGCGAGGGCTGGGCCCGCAGACGGTCCAGAAGGTTGGTGTCGAGGGCGGCGTGTTGGGCCGGATTGGCCGGGTTCACGGCACCGAAGTCCCAGCCATGGGGTGCCATCTGGGCCAGGTCCCGGCCATTGAGCGGTGCGTTGGCCGGGCGGGCCGGTGTGACGTCCACCGCCACCAGGCTGGGCAGGCGGGAGACCAGATGAAAATCGAGCGCGGTTTGCAGGACGGCGGCATCGACCCGGTCTGCGGACGCGCCCTGGAAACGGGTCTCCTCGATCCCCTTGATGCGATTGCGGGCCCACAGGGCGGCAATGCCGGCTGCGGGGCGGGCGTCGGCCAGGTCGAGCCGGGTCTGCCAGCCCGATTGCGCCAGCCGGCCTTCCAGCAGAAGCATGCCGTCCGGATCGGACAGGCGGGCCGTCATCAGGACCGGTTCTCCATAATAGAGATCGGGCAGCGGGGCGGGCCAGATTTCCGACAGGCTGCCTTGCGGGAAGAGCGCATCGAGATGTGTCATCACCGGGCGTTCCAGGGCGGTGTAGAGCTGGGCCATGCGTTCGGAGACTTCGGACACATCGCCGATATGGGTGAAGGTGCCGCGGCCGGCCCGGGCGGCGCGCTCCATGAAATAGGTATTGGGTGCCGAGCCGATGCCGACCGGGAAGAGGCGCGAGCGTCCCAGGCGGGCATGGATCTCGTTGAACAGGTCGCGCTCATTGCCGATGGCGCCATCGGTCAGGAAGACGATCTGGCGGACCCGGCTGGTATCCTCCGGCGTGTCATCGGTCAGGGCCGCGCGCATGGCGGGCAGCATGTTGGTGCCGCCATCGGCATCCAGATTGCGCACGAAGCGGCGGGCTTGCCGCAGGCGCCCGTCACTGGCCTCCACCGGGGCGGGGAAGACCTGTTCCATCGTGTTGTCGAAGCGGATGATGTTGAACTGGTCCTCCGGCTGCAGGCGGTCGAGCGCGTCCAGCAGGGCTTCGCGGGCCTGGCGCATGGAGGTGCCGGCCATGGAGCCGGAATTGTCGATCACGAAGATCGTCTCGCGCGGGCGGCGGGGGGCGTCCTCATTCAGCGTGGCGGGCGGCAGGATCTGGGCCAGCAGATAGGTCTCGCCATTCCACTCTTCGGTGAAAAGCGAGGCGCTGGGGGCGGTCTCATTCGCCGGACGCCAGGTCAGGACGAAGTCGCGATTGGCGGGAATCGGGCCGTTGGCCAGTTCGATGCGGGCGATGTCGGGTTCGGACCGGTCGATGCGGGTGGCGTGGTAGAGGCTGGTGATCGCGCCGAGTTCGAAGCCGGGGCGTAGTTCGGCCGAGATCGTCACCGGCAGGCGCAGCTGATCGCCCGGCTCGCTGGACGGGGCCATGACCGGCGGGGTGATGCGATGGGCGTCGGGCACGGATACGGCCGGTGGCGTGCCCATTTCGCTGACCAGGAGAAAGTCATCGCTGCGCGGGATGTAGCGCGGGGTCAGGCCGAGCGGAATGCGCATCTCGAACGTGCCGTCGCGCAGGCGCGCGACGTCCTGGTATTCGATCTGGATGATGATGGTCTCGCCCGGCCCGATATTGGCGACCGAGGTGGTGAACATGTTGGGGCGTTCCTGCTCGACCAGGCTGGCCCGCTGGCCATTGTCGCGCGCCTGCTCATAGATGCGGCGCGCGGCCTGGCGCTCATGGATCTGGCCCTCGATGAAACGCTCGCCGACCTGCATGCGCAGGCGGTCGACGCCGCTGTCGGCCGGCAGGGGAAAGACATAGCGCGCCTCGACCCACTGGTCGGACGGGTTCTCGAAACGCTGGGTGACACGGGTGCGGATGACGGGTCCGGCGATCTCGACCGCCATGTCGGTCGCCAGCATCGGGGCCGGCAGGTAGAGGCCGGGTTCGACAGTCTCGATCAGCAGGGCGCCTTCGGAGATTTCGGACAGGCGGACCAGGCCCTCGACACGCTGGGGATCGGAGGTGCTCGCCAGCGTGTCGGCCTGGGCGTCCGACCAGAAGAGGAAGGCGGAAATGGCGAAAGCGGCGATCGCCAGCAAGAGGCCGAAACCGGCCTGTCCGCCGGAAGAGTGTGAAGTGTGCGCAGACGCCATGCCGGTGTCTCCCCTGTTTGTGCCGGCTGCCCCGTTGCGAGGTGAAAAGGCGGGGCAGCCGGCGTCCCTGTCCGCTGTCACGCTGGAACGGGATCAGGGATGTGACGGGGCCGGAATGGGGCGATAGCGAGGAAAATCTGGGCCATTGCGGGGCGGGGGCGCACAACTCGGGGGTGGTTTTTTGCAGCCGCCGACCCTATGGTTTTGGCATGATGCGAGTCCGGGATTGTCCGTCATGACCATTCGCTCTGCCCCCGTCTGGACCGCCGGAGAGGGGTGGGCATTTTCGCGGCTTTTGCCGCGGAACCTCAATGGTTGGATGGCCCTGATGGTCAGGCTGAGCGCCAGCTTCCTGCTTGGGCTCGGGGCGTGGTGATGCTCGGCTGGTGGCTGCAGCAGCCGGCGATCGTCCAGATCAATCCGGGCTTCACGCCCATGCAATTCAATACAGCCTTGTGTTTCAGCCTGTGCGGAGCCGGTCTGTGGGGTGTCGCCCTGCGCCGAAAATGGCTGGCGATCGGATTGGGCGCTGCGGTTTGCGGTCTGGCCGGGGTCACCCTGCTGCAATACCCGACCGGCTGGTCGTTCGGCGTGGACGAGCTGTTCATGACGCATTTCACGTCGGTCGAGACCAGTCATCCCGGCCGCATGGCCCCCAATACGGCCGTGGCCTTCCTGCTGAGCGGGACTTTCCTGATCGGCGCGATGGCGCCAGCGCAGGGCTCATGGGCGCATAGTGCGCTGCTGGTCCTGAGCCCGGCCATCCTGGGCATGTCGCTATTGTCGCTGGCAGGCTATGCGACCGGGCTGGAAGTCCTGTTCGGATGGAGCGAGTACACAAGGATGGCCGTGCACACATCGGTCGGCTTTCTGGTGTTCGGGGCGGGGGCGGTCTGCAAGGCCTGGAGGCTGGAAGCGGAGCGGGGCTATTCCCGCTCCTTTTCGGTGATTGCACCCAGCGTCGTGGCATCCCTGACCTTGCTGGCCGGTTTGTGGATGGCGCTGTCCCACTACGAGGCTGAGCGCGTGGCCCTGCTGATTCCGATCAATCCGGAGGTGGCGCGAACCGCTCTGCCGGAGGTCGTGCTGATTACCGGATTGCTCGTGACAGTCCTGATCGGCGTTGCGGTTCACTATGTGCATGAGGCCAGGGAGACGGAGCGCCTGCGGGCCGCCAATGATGAATTGCGGGCCGCGATCGCGGAGCTGGATACATTCGCGCATGTGGCCTCCCATGACCTCAAGGCGCCGCTGCGGGGCATCCGGCAATTGGCAACCTGGTTGCGCAAGGACCTGGACGATGCGGAGGATGAGCGTGTGTCCCGCTATCTGGGCCAGATCGACACGCGGGTCGCCCGCATGCAGGACTTGCTGGATGCGCTATTGTCCTATTCCCGTGTCGGCCGTTCCCGGCGGCAGACGGCCAGCATCACGCTCGCCGAGGCCCTGGCCGGCGTCGTGGCCATGGCTGATCTGCCGCAAACCTTCCAGGTCAGCGTGGAGGCAGGGAATGCGGTGCTGGAGGTTGATCCGGCCCTCTTCGACGCGGTGATGCTGAATCTGCTGGCCAATGCGGTCAAACACCATGACCGCCCGGAGGGTGAAATCCGGATCCGGGTTCTCGAGAGCGAGGCGGCGATCACGGTGAGCCTGGCTGATGACGGCCCCGGGATCGAGCCGCGCTTCCATCAGAAGATTTTCGAGATTTTCCAGACCTTGAAGCCGCGTGACGAGCTTGAGGCGAGCGGGATGGGACTGGCCATCGTCCGCAAGGCCCTGCACCATACCGGTGGCGATATTCGTATTGAATCGGATCCATCAAAGGCGCGCGGAACCGTGTTCCACGTCAGCTGGCCGAAGGGAGAGCGACATGTCCGTCAGCACACACTCGGATTTTGACAAGGCCGTGACCTTCTTCGTGGTCGATGATGATGAAGTCGATCGCGAAACCATTCAGCGCAGCGTCGAGGATATGGGCTTGCCCAATCCGATCCGGATGGCCCGCAATGGCGAGGAAGCCCTGGCGGTCCTGCGCGGGCAGGACGGACACAATCCGATTTCCGGGCCCTATCTGATCTTCCTGGACCTCAACATGCCCCGCATGAACGGGATCGAGTTTCTCCGGGAAATGCGGGCGGACCCCGATCTGCACCGGTCGATTGTCTTCGTCCTGACCACGTCGAATGCCGAGGCCGACCGGATCGCGGCCTATGACGCCCATGTTGCGGGCTATATTCTCAAAGCCCGGGCCGGGCTGGAATTCGAGCGTGTCATCCAGCTGGCTCGTGACTTCAACCGGAGCGTCGAATTCCCCAATTGATCGGGGGTGGATGAGGCAACACCGCCCAGCCATGCAAATTTGCCTGTGCATTTGGGCGTGATTGCATGGCTCAGGGATTGGCGGGCCGGGCGGTGCCGACTAGGCTCGCCTTTCCTGCTGATTTGACCCACCGGATCCTTGCCATGACCTTCACGCCCTCGACCGCGCTGCAGCGCGTCAAACCTTCCGCCACCCTGGCCGTCACCCAGAAAGCGCGTGAGCTGAAGGCGAAGGGGATTGATGTGATTTCCCTGGGCGCGGGCGAGCCGGACTTCGACACGCCGGACCACATCAAGGAAGCGGCTATCGCCGCGATCCGCCGCGGTGAGACCAAGTACACCAATGTCGACGGCACGCCGGAGCTGAAGGACGCGATCGTCAAGAAATTCCGCCGCGACAACGGGCTGGAATACACGGCGGCCCAGGTCCATGTCTCCACGGGCGGCAAGCCGGTCATCTACAACGCGCTGCTGGCCAGTGTGAATCCGGGCGATGAAGTGATCATCCCGGCGCCCTATTGGGTAAGCTATCCGGAAATGGTGAACCTGGTCGGCGGCACGCCGGTGCCGGTGCGCGCCGGGATCGAGACGAATTTCAAGATGACGCCGGACCAGCTGGAGGCCGCGATCACGCCGAAGACGCGCTGGCTGATCCTCAACTCCCCGTCCAACCCGACGGGCATGGGCTATACGGCGGCCGAGATCCGGGCGCTGGCGGATGTGCTCCTGAAGCATCCGCAGGTCTGGATCATGACCGACGACATGTATGAGCACATTGTCTATGACGGCTATGAGTTCGCCACGATCGCCCAGGTCGAGCCGAAACTCTATGACCGCACGCTGACCATGAATGGTGTCTCCAAGGCCTATGCCATGACGGGCTGGCGGATCGGCTATGCGGCCGGACCGCAGGCGCTGATCAAGGAAATGGGCAAGGTCGCCTCGCAGACCACCTCCAACCCCTGCTCGATCAGCCAGGCGGCTTCGGTCGAGGCGCTCAATGGCGAGCATGACTTCCTGAAGGCCCGCAATGCGGCCTTCCTGCGCCGGCGGGATCTGGTGCTGGAAGCGATCAACGGGTCTGACGGACTGGTCGCTCCGACACCGGAAGGCGCCTTCTACGTGTTTGCCGACTGCACCGGCGCGATCGGCAAGACGGCGCCGGATGGCACGCGGATCCAGACGGATACGGATTTCTGCTCGGCCCTGCTGGAGGCGGAAGCCGTGTCGGTCGTTCCCGGTGTCGCCTTTGGCCTGGAGCCGGGTTTCCGGATCTCCTATGCCACGGATGACGAGTCCCTGATCGAGGCTGGCAAACGAATCCAGCGTTTCTGCGCCAGCCTGAGCTGATATCGAATTTCTCTATAGCGGACCCAGCAAATCCTGATTTGATTTGTGGTTATGGGGCGCCCATATAGGTGGGGACGCCGCGGCCTTGCCGCACGCGAACCAAAATGGAGAGAACAATGAGCATCAATATGGGTCTGACGGACACGCAACGCGAAACGATGGCGAAAGCTGTTACGGCTGTCTTGGCGGACACCTACGCGCTCTATTTCAAGACTCACGTCTATCACTGGAATGTCACGGGGCCGCGCTTCCACGATCTGCACGCCCTGTTCGAGCTCCAGTACAACGAGCTGTGGACGGCGACCGATGTGATCGCCGAGCGCATCCGCGCCCTCGATGTGGTCGCCCCGCGCTCCTATGGCGAGATGCAGGATGCCGCCTCGATCAAGTCGGGCGGGGACGCCAAGGACGCCAATGACATGCTGAAGGATCTGCTCAAGGGTCACGAGACCGTTGTCGCCACGATCCGCAAGGCGCTGGAACTGGCCGGCGAGCACGGCGATGAAGCCACCGCCGACGTCCTCACCCCGCGCCTGACCGAGCATGAGAAAACAGCCTGGATGCTGCGCTCCACAATCGGTTGATCGCTGGTTTCAGACTGAATGCAGAGCCCCGGCCTTGTGCCGGGGTTTTTTGTTGGTGGGGGGATGCGGATTGGAGAGTGGCCCCAAGTCGTCTGCAGTGTATCAAGTTCGCTAACTCTCGAACTAGAATCCTGCGTCTAGCGCCGCGACAGTGTCTGGACGGCTATTCGCAAGCCTTCTAAGGGTGGTAGTTCTTGAGACTGGCTTGTTGTAATTGCTAACCTCAAAATGGAGGCTTCATGAACTGGGACGAAATAGTCGCTATCCAAGAGACGAAGCCTGTTGACGTCGAGCTCTTGAATTTTGACACCAACAATCCGCGTTTCACTCCAGACAAACGCCCAAATGAGGATACGGATCGAGCAATTGTGGCGGAATTGGCTCGAACGGCCGATTTGTCCGAACTCATTCAATCAATCGGCACGAGTGGCTACATAAACATTGAGCCACTGATCGTAGTTGTTAGAGAAAATAAACTTGTAGTTCTTGAGGGTAATAGAAGGCTCGCTGCGCTAAAGGCTCTTCGTGACGAGGAACTGGCTAGGAACGCGAAGCTGACTCTCCCAGATTTCGGCGATGAAATACTGGCCACGATGAACAACATTCTGGTCTATCGTGTTGAGAAAGAAGAGGATGCCAGAGAGTTAATTGGATTCAAACATATCAATGGCCCTCAGGCTTGGGATGCGTTTGCAAAAGCGACTTTCGCGGCACGGTGGCTAGACTCTCAAGTGGATGTAGAGAAGCCACTGAAGCTTTTCGATATTGCAAACCGGATGGGCGACAAGCACGCCACAATTCACAGGATGGTTACAGCCTACTATGTGTTGATGCAGGCTGAAGAGCTCGACATCTTCCACATGGAAGACAGGTACAAGCGGGCATTCAGTTTTTCGCACTTGTACACGGGCTTATCCTATAGCGAGTTCACAGACTATCTCGGGATGCCCCGGCCGCAGAGAAATCAAGACCCTTCAAGAGAACCTGTTGGTGCCGACCATCACGAAAAACTAGGTAATATCCTAACTTGGCTCTATGGCTCAAAAGAGCGTGAAATCCAGCCTGTGGTACGCAGCCAGAACCCTGATCTCGGCAGAGTCCGGGAAGTCCTTCAGTCCAAGTCCGGAACGAAGGTGCTTGAG
>NZLV01000249.1 GCA_002694345.1 Maricaulis sp. | reverse complement strand
CCCGCGCGCGGTGACAATCAATCCGGAGGAGGGCGCTGTTGCCAAATGGCGAGGTGTGTTGTCCGAAACCGCCTGTGCCGCAGCCGAGCAGTTTCTCTGCGACTATGTCCGCTCCACGCTGCACCAGTCGGTGACACGGAACTGGTCACCGACCGCGCCGCGGCGGGGCGAGGTTCGTGTATCAGGGCCGGACGACGCGGCTGTTTCAGCCCTGGCCGCGAAGGACCGCATCTTCACGGTCCTGGACGCGCTCGGCCCGCAATTCGCGCGGATCATTGAGGCGGCCCTGATCCGCGAAGAAAGCCTGGCCGCCATGGAGCGACGGTTTGGCTGGGCGCAGCGGTCCGGGCGAACGGCCATTGAACTGGCCTTTGCTCGCCTGGCGCAGGTCTATGGCTACACGAACGGCTAGGCGCCGGCGGCGTGACGGATGCGGCCAATCATGGAGGCCAGGCCGTTGGAACGCTGCGGTGACAGGTGTTCGGACAGACCAATCCGCTTGAGGACTTCTCGGGCATCAACGGACAGGATGTCGTCGGGCGTGCGCCCGGAATAGATCCGCACCAGCAGGGCAGCGAGGCCGCGTACAATGTGAGCGTCACTATCGGCCCGAAAGCGGAGTGTGTCGCCCTCCTGCTCGGTCAGGAGCCAGACCTGGCTGACACAGCCTTTCACCTTGTTGAGGTCGGTCTTCTCGCTGTCGGGGAGGTCCGGTAGCGCCTTGCCCATATCGATCAGATACCGGTAGCGCTCTTCCCAGTCGCCCAGGAAGTCGAACTCTTCGACGATTTCGTCGATCTCAGACTGGATGCTTGTCTCGGTCATGTCAGCGCGGAGGTAGAGCGCGCGCGAGGTTGAAGCAAGCCCTGCGATGTAGTGATGGCATCAGCCGAAGCCGATGCGCATCAGGATTTGGAGGATGCTGCGTCCTGAGCGAGGAGAGCGGTTTCGATACGGTCCGTCGCCATTTCGGTAAGGAAGCCGCCGAAGCGAACCGCTTCACGGCCGGCTTCGCAGATCGCCGCATTGCTCTCGCACCATTCATTGACCGGCTTGGCCGCATCAATCTGGGTCTCGGAGATGGACATGGGCATGTCGAAGGCATTGCCGGCGAAATCGCTCGGCACAAACACGCTCACCACAGCTAGCCAAAACGCGGCGCGGATGAGGAACATCATGGTCTTTTTGCCTCCTGTTCTTTTTGGCGAAGAAGGACGTCGAAGACCTTCTTTGCAGGATGGAGGCTAGGTCAGAAGATACGAAATTGCACGCGAAACCAAGGTTTAGGACCAACAGCGTGCAAAATTGGCGCAAGTCTTTTTCATAAAATTTACGCGCAATTTTACGGAGTCCCAGTGCGGGACACTTTTCGTTAAGACCTTGGGCGCGCGCCGGCGGGATCAGTCGCCGCCGGTTTCCGTCGCCAGGCAGCGGGAAACGTCCAGAAGGGCGTGTTCCGCGATGCAGAAACTGTCTTCATACTTGAAGTGACCGGCTGCGACGCATTGCGAGAGGTCGAGACGCACCCAGGCGAGGCAACGTTCCACCGCCGGATCAGCCAGAAGATAGTCGATCGCGGCGTCGGTATCGGTCATGCCGTCAAGCGATTGCAGGGCGGCGACGGACAGGATGCGCCCGATCCGCTCACGATCCGGATTGCGAGCGGCCCGGCCGACATTCAGTGTCAGCTGCGGGGCGAGGCTCTCATCGACCGGTGTTGAGGTGCCGTGCTCAAACAGCGCCGAGGCGGGCAGGCCGGCTGCAAACCCGCTATCCATCGACAGACGCACGTCTTCAGGCAGGTCGATCGGGCTGTCATCAATGGCGCTGATACTGGCCAGACGTTCCTGACGGTCACGATAGACGCGATTGGCCCAACGCTCCGACTGAAGGTCATAGGCGGCGGCCCGGTAGCGTTCGGACAGGCCGACAATCTCGGCATTGTCCTGATCGATGGCGCTGATCACGGAGTCCTGGGCATCGCCGGCGGACCCGAAACTGGTCGCGAAGGCCGGATCATTCATCAGACCGGAAATGGCCGCCTGCGGGCCGTAATAGTCGGCGAGCTCGCGGACTTCGTCGATATATTCCGGGTGACGGGCGGCCACGATGGCGGCATAGGCGATCCAGGCGCGTACGAGACGTTCCTCGCCATAGAAGCGGGTCAGCTGGTCCATGGCGAAGTCGAGATCCTCGGCCGATCCGATCGGGGCTTCCTGGAGATCAGAGACCGTGTGGTGGTAGGCGGCATAATCCCGGGCCGAGGTGCGCACCATGTCGGTATCTTCGGCGGGCGCAGCCTGCAGCTGGAGTTGCGGCGCAGCGTCCGGAGTGGCGTCGTCAGCTGGAGCGGCAGAATCCTGAACTTGCGCGGTCGTGAGAACCAGCGCGGCAAGCCAACTCGTGAACATCGCAAACTCCTTACCCGATACGCTCCATATTGCCTTGAAGAGCGAACAGCTCCAAGTACTGAAATGCTATCAATTATTCGCAGGCTTACCCCGAACCATCGGTAAACGAACAAAGTTTAAGATTCAGGATTTGTTAACGCCGTAGGCGAAGATTCCGGTAAGCAAACAAAGCGAGTCGCAGCGCACGATCATGAGCCCGAAAAAGCGAGACATAACAGGCATGATTGCCCGTCGCGGAGGCGCATTGGTCAATCTGGTCTGGTTGGGCACGCTGGGTGCGGCCGCGCCCCAGATCTGGCCATTCCTGAACGGGCCTGACTGGATGCGCGTCCTCGGCTTGTTGGCGGTTGCCGCTCCGGCCCTGGTCGGTTTTGTCCTCATGCCGCGCATGGATCGTCCGTTCGAGCGTTTTGCCCTGGGCATTGTCTGGACCGGTTTTGCGTCGGTCGTGGCCGTTCTGGGCGGCGGGATTACCGGGATCGGTGTCCTGGCCTTCCTTCTCGCTCCGGCCGTTGCGGCTGCGGGTGGAGAGCGGGACGGCGTCGTAAAAGCTGCCGCGCTGTCGGGCTTTGCCGCTGTGACCATCGCCATCCTCCAGGCCGGCGGTTTCATCCAGCCGGCGCCCATGGCGGTCGAGATCTACCTGCCCTTCGTGACCGGGTGCGCCCTGATGATGGCCGCCGGCTTCGGCCTCGGCGCCTTGCGGGCCATGCGCGAAAGCGATGTGATCCGGGAAGAGGCCGAACGCGGCCGTATTCGGGTTCGGGCCTTTGATGCCGCGCCGGTTGCTCTTCTGGCCTGCGACCAGGACGGCAATATGCTGGCGGCGTCGCAGGGCTTGCGCGAGATGTCGCCGGGCTTGCCGCGCGATCTGACCGGACTTCCGGTCGCCGATCTCGGCTTTGATGATGATGACCGTGCGGATCTCGCCTCTGCGGCCCGTCGTGCGGCGATCCGTCCGCTCAGCCAGGGGCTGACCCTGCGCGGCGAGCGCGGACGTGAGGAAGATGTACGCCTGGACGCCCGTCCGATGCATGGCGGCTCCGTGGCCATCCTGTCCCATGATGCCGGCCCGTCCCTGGAAGCCCGGGTCCAGGACGCTGAAGCGGCACGTGAACTGGCCGAGGAAGAAAGCCGGGCCAAGTCCCAATTCCTCGCTTCGGTCAGCCATGAGCTGCGGACGCCGCTGAATGCCATTGTCGGTTTCTCCGACGTCATGAAGGCGCGTCTCTTCGGCCCGCTGCCCGCGCGCTATGCCGAATATGCCGACCTGATCCATGAAAGTGGCCAGCATCTGATGGAGCTGATCGGGGACGTGCTCGACATGTCCAAGATCGAGGCTGACCGGTATGAGCTGGTTCTCGAGCACTTTGACATTGATGAAGCTGTGGGTCTGGCCGTGAAGATGATGCGTCTTCAGGCTGAAGAGGCCGGCATCACCTTGTCAGTGAAGCGCAATGACGCTCCGGTTCCCGTCAAGGGCGACCGCAAGGCGCTGCGTCAGATCCTGCTGAACCTGCTCTCGAACGCTGTGAAGTTCACGCCGAAAGGTGGTGCGATCGTGGTGATGGCGCGGCCGTCCGGTGGTCAGCTGGTCCTGGCCGTGGGCGATAGCGGCGTCGGGATCGATCCGGAAGATGCCCGCCGTCTGGGGCAGCCCTACAGCCAGGCCTCCAATGCCCGCGATATCGAGAAGCGCGGCACGGGTCTGGGCCTGTCTCTGGTCCGGGCGCTGGCCGAACTGCATGGTGGTCAGATGAATATCGCGTCCAGCAAGGGCGTTGGTACGACCGTCACGGTTTCGCTGCCGATCCTCGACAAGGAAGAGGGTGAGGTCGAGCCGATCACGGCAGAGGCCGCCACGGCGGAGCTGGATGTACGCGGTCAGATCGAGCGCGCGCAGGCGGCATCCGAGAATATCAGCCAGGCCCAATCGGGCGCAGCCTAATCCTCAGCTCCGTCAGCTGCGGGGCATCAGCGGCGCGCCACCTTCGATGAAGGCCCGGGCAGCCGCGAAATCTCCCACTTCGAAATAGAATTGCGCGAGGACGTCGCCATTGCGGCCGAGCACTTCGATGATGGCCGCTTCGCGCGGGTCGAGCCCGGTCAGCTGGTCGCTGGCGCGATCGGAAAAGTGAAAGACGAGCGCGTTGTCCTGGCCGGCCAGTCCGGTCCGGTCCGCTTGAGATCCCATGCCGGCAGCCCAGACCACGCGGCGGGCAAAGCGCGGCGGCGTCCAGCTGGCCCATTCGGCCCCGGCCGGGGCCGGGAAATGGCCGCCCATGGTCGCGTCATACAGATCCGGAGCCTTGCCGGTATCGCGCAGAACGAGCACGGCGCTGGCAGCGCCGGCAATGGCGGGCAGGGCGGCGGAAAAGCGGTAAGTGTCCTGATCGCGGCTGAGGCCAATGGTCATGTCACCCGCGGTTTGCTGGATGGCCCAGTGCGGTTCGCCCGGCATGATCGAACGGGTCGCCTGCCAGTCAAACTCACCGCCCGGGAACTCCATGTCGCGGATGTTTTGCCAGGCCAGGAAGGCATCTCCGACACGGTGACGCAGATCGGCGACTTCCGGCAGGTCACAGGCGGTCTGATCCGCTTGCGCGCTCAGCTCGCGGGAATAATCGTTCAGGGCTGCTGTCGAGATGCCCTGTCGCAGAAGAATGCCGCGGGCCTGAAGCCGGGCCGCGTCCAGCGCCATCCGCTCGCGTTCGGTAAACAGGTGGCAGCGATCATCGATCGCCAGAGCCAGGGCCCGCTCGCCGAAAACCTGGTCAGCATTGCTGGCTTGCGCTGCACCGGTCACGGCAAGCGCCAGCAGGCTGGCTTTGAGTATATGCGTGGCTTTAAGAGGCATGTGCGGTCCCGATCCCATGGTCGGAACCTTACACATCCGGCTTTTATGCCGCGTGAAGAAGGACGGTTAATCCCTGCCTAACGGACTGATTAAAATCAGACTTGAGCCCGGCGGCGACGTGCGAACCCACGCAGCAGCATCAAGAGGGCGGCGCCGAACAGGAGGAAGGCGGCATCACGCGTGTGGTCGATGGCGAACTCGCGGGCCCGGTCGGTCAGGGTCGGCGCTTCGACGGAGAAGTCCAGCGGGGTGACACCCCGCGAGCTCCAGACCGCGGCCCGGCCTTCCAGTGCCTGCCACAGATCGGAACGGGCCAGGCTGCGACCGGCATCGGCGAAGGAGGCGACATCCGGCGTGGTCAGGGTGCCAATCCAGCGTTGATTGTTCTGGCGGTCCCGGAACAGGGAGGCCACACCAACTCCGGTTTCACGCGGCGTGCTGCCCGGCGCTGCCGCGGCATGGTCGCCGGCATCCGCATAGGCTGCCGCAGCCAGACGCATCAGGCCACGCTGGCCGCGCGAACGCTCGGCGGCGCGCAGGGCGGCCCGCAGTTCTTCCGGAGCGCTGCGATCCACCTCGGCCACCTGGGTCGAGTTCGGGCCGATGATGAGCAGATTATGGTCGGCCGGAGCGGTCTCGCTGATATCGCCATACCAAGCGTAGAGCCAAGCCTGGTCGCCGATCAGGGCGGCGCGCGCCAGAACCGACAGGGCGCCATAGCGGTCGGCATCATAGCGGGTCGAGAACTGCACCGCCGTCCGCGCACCCTGGTCAGCCGAGAAGGGCAGGCCGGATGCGGCGAAGGTGCGAAGATCGGCATTGGACGAGAAGGCGCGGGCGTCGCGGACCTGTTCACGACCCAAACGCTGAGCGCTGATGGCATCGGCGGCCAGGAAGGAGCGGCCATAACCTTCAAAGGAACGGGCGCTCATCAGGCGGGCGGCGGCGGTGGCTTCATCCAGATTGCGACCGGTGACGATCAGGTGGGGAATGCCGTCATGGCGGAAAGCCACTTCCGGGCCCTGGCTTTCGCCGCGGCGCAGGGCGGCACGGTCGGCTTCATCCAGGCGGCTGAATTCGGCAATGCGCACGATCAGGTCGGCTTGTTCGGCATCACCGCTGAACAGCGGGACTTCGCCGGCGCGCAGGGCCAGGCCCTGGGCGGTGAGGGCTTCCAGCGTGATCCGTTCACGACCGGCATCGGTCAGCAAGGCAATGCGGCGCGGCGCCGCGAAGTCGGAACCGAGAGCGTGTTCCAGCTCGCCCAGCGTATCGAGCGGGCGGACAGGTTCCAGGGTCAGGCGAAGCTGGGAACGACGGGCGTCCACAATCCAACCCGGAGCCGCGGACTGGGTGGAGTAAGCGATCTCAAGCGTATTCGCCCCCGGGCGGACATCACCGGAGAACAGGGCGAAGCGGGCTTCCATGGCGCGCGGCTGCGGGCGGATGACGATGGCTTCGCCGCCATTGACGCTGACCTGAATGACACCCGCCGTGCTGTCGCTGGCCGGGCGGGCCGCCAGGCGCAACCAGGCTTCGGATGTCTGGACGTTGGGCGGCAGGGTGAAGTGGATGCGGGCATTCGGCTGCGAGGCCGACAGAACGAAGGCATCGCCGGCGCCGTTCAGGTCCGCCAGGGCCCGTTCTTCCGTATTGGTCTCGATCTGGGGCACATTGTCAGACGTGGCTGTCTGAGCCACCGCACTCGACCCCAGCACCATTCCGCCAGACAGAATGGCCATTACAAACGAAACTACCCGTACGAACATGGAACGCTCCCTCACCCGTTTACAGATTATTAAGCAATTGAGCGGCCATCAACGGATATGATTATGCTGAAGACCAAAATTTGGGTGGATGCCCTTGTGCGGCGGGCTGAATCAGGTCTGGCTGCCGCTTACGTGATTCGCCACGGAGACGAAGATGCGGGCGCTGTTCTCGTAAAAGTGGTGGCGGCGGACAGATTGGCACGCCTCTATGTCCCGGCGCGGGACGAACACGGTGAACGCATCTGGCAGATGTTCCGGAAGAGCGCGGTGCCGGAATCCGAGGCGGATGCCTATTGCGAAAAACGGCATCAGGACGATCCGGACCTGTGGGTCGTCGAGATCGAGGATCGGGACGGACGGCATTTCCTGACAGAGCCGGTAGAAAAGCTTTAACGCCGTCGGCGTATTCTGGCTTCTGTATCGAGGTTTGTTCTGTTTCGATCTTTGCGATGTTGTTTTTGTTCAACGATGTCGTCTTCGATCTGGGTGACCTGAAGAGCGTCCTTCGTGGGGAGGACATGCCCCTGGATACGGCCCAGATCGAAGCGTTGACGCCCGCCCAGCTGACGACGCTGGCGCGGGAAGCTGTGTTTGCTGACCCCAATGTGGCGCACACGCGTCCCAAGCATATCCGGTGTCTGGTTGCTCTGATGGCCTATGTGATACCCGGATCGAACGCGATCCTGGTGGTTCGCCCGGAGGGGGCCAAAAGCTGGATCGAGGTCGGGGTCCGCTTCGCGCAGGTTCCGATCGAGACGCTCGCTTTCTTGTGGACGGCGCAACAGTCCAAGCGCCTTTCTGCGGCTGAAGTGAATTCTTCGGTCTGGACACGGAGTAGTGCCCCCTTGCCACCCGCTACGGGAACGGGGTAACCCCGCGGCTTGCACAGACTGCGAGCCTTTGATGACCGCCATTGATCCCGCTGCACCGGAATGGGCACGCCGCCGTTCCTTCGCCATCATCTCACACCCGGATGCCGGTAAGACGACGCTGACGGAGACCCTGCTGTTGTCGGCGGGCGCGATCCGTCTGGCCGGTCAGGTCCGGGCACGGGGCGAGAACCGGCGAACGCAATCGGACTGGATGAAGATCGAACAGGAGCGGGGGATCTCCGTTTCAGCCTCGGTCATGACGTTCGAGCACCGCGGTCTGTTGTTCAATCTGCTCGATACGCCGGGCCACGAAGACTTCTCCGAGGACACCTATCGCACGCTCACCGCAGCAGACAGCGCCATCATGGTTCTGGATGCGGCCAAGGGCGTGGAGCCGCGGACGCTGAAGCTCGTCGAGGTTTGCCGCCTTCGCGACATTCCGATCGTCACCTTCATCAACAAGATGGACCGCGAAGCGCTGGACCCGGTCGACCTGCTGGAAGACATCCAGGAGAAGCTCGCGCTCGACGCGGTGCCGATGCAGTGGCCCTGCGGGTCGGGCAACCGGTTCAAGGGTGTTCTGGATATCGCGACCAATGATTTCCTGCCCTACCAGAAGGCTGGAGAGGTCGATCCGTCGCAGCCCAATCCCCGGATCGCCCTGGATGGAAACTCGATTTCCCAATCCTTGTCGGAAGAGGAAGTGGCCGAGCTCAAGGAAGGCGCCGAAGTGGCGCAGGAATTGTGCCCGCCTTTCAATCCGCAAAGCTTCCTGGAAGGCCATCTGACACCGGTCTTCTTCGGTTCGGCTCTGCGCCATTTCGGGGTGCGGGAATTGCTGGAAGGCCTGGCGGACAAGATCCCGGGGCCGGCTCCGATCGAAGCGATTGCCAATGGCCAGACGCTCGAGGTGGAGCCTGGCGGCAAGGAAGTCGCCGGGTTCGTCTTCAAGGTGCAGGCGAACATGGATCCCAACCACCGCGACCGTGTGGCCTTTGTTCGCCTTTGCTCGGGCAAGTTCCGTCGCGGCATGAAGCTGAAGACCGAAGCCGGCAAGCAGCTCACCGTGTCTTCGCCCATCCTGTTCTTTGCCCAGGACCGTGAAATCGCGGATGAGGCCTGGGCCGGTGATGTGATGGGCGTGCCGAACCATGGCACGCTGCGCGTCGGTGACAGTCTGTCGGAAAGCGGCAAGCTCCGCTTCTCCGGCATTCCCAATTTTGCACCGGAAATCCTGCGTCGCGCCCGTCTGGCTGACCCGCTCAAGGCCAAGCACCTGAAGAAGGCGCTGGAGAGCCTCGCCGAGGAAGGCGTGACCCAGTTGTTCCGGCCGGTCATGGGCGGCGACTTCATTGTGGGAGCCGTCGGCGCCCTGCAGATCGACGTGATGCGGGAGCGGGTGGCCGCGGAATACGGGCTGGAAGTGGACTTCGAGGCCGCGCCTTACGAAACCGCGCGCTGGATCACGGGTGATCGCGCCAAGCTGGAAGCCTTTGCGGACCGGCACAAATCGGCCATGGCCGAGGATATCAATGGCGACCCTGTCTTCCTCGCCAAGAGCGCCTGGGAAGTCTCCTATTCGGAGGAGAAATTCCCGGATGTCAGCTTCCACCGCGCCAAGGAGCGGTCAGCATGAGTGCAGCGCCGTCTAGCAATGAGGGCCTGCCCCAGCAATGGCAGGATTTGTGGGGCATCGTGGTGGAGGTCTGGCAGACCTCTTTCCTTGGCATTGATGTGGGGCATGGCCTGACGGCGGTCTTCATTCTGCTGATCGGCCTGCTGGTGCGCGGCCTGATCGCCAAATGGTTGCTGGGGACGCTGCGCCGGTTCGCGCAACGGTCCGAGACGTCGCTGGATGATGCCGTCGTGGCCGCGCTGGAAGGCCCGATGAAAATGGTGCCGGTCATCGTCGCCCTTTTCTTCGCCTTGAACGTCCTGAACCTGGGCGGGGACGGGGCTTTGCGGGGCCACCAGCTGGTCCAGTCCCTGGTCGTGATTGCACTGTTCTGGGCCCTGCACAATGCGGTCGGTCCGCTGGCGCATGCGCTGGAAAGTGTTCGGGGTGCGCTGACGCCGGTCATGATCGACTGGCTGACCAAGGCGCTGCGGATTGTTTTCATCATCGTGGGCGCTGCCGCGGTCTTGCAGGTCTGGGATATTCCTGTCGCCGGCATCGTCGCCGGTCTCGGCCTGTTCGGTGTGGCGATCGGTCTGGGCGCCCAAGACCTGTTCAAGAACCTGATCTCCGGCATTCTGATCCTGACGGAAAAGCGCTTCCTTCCGGGGGACTGGATCCTGGTCAATGGCGTGGTCGAGGGCACGGTGGAGGAAATCAACTTCCGCTCGACCGTGGTTCGTCGCTTCGACAAGGGTCCGGTCTATGTGCCGAACTCGAAACTGTCCGACAATGCGGTCACGAACTTCTCGCGGATGACCCATCGGCGCATCAAATGGGCGATCGGCGTGCGCTATGACACCACGTCCGATCAGTTGCGCGAGATCCGCGACAAGGTCCTGGCCTACCTGTCGGAGAGTCCCGACTTTGCTGATCCGCCGGAGGTCGCAACCTTCATGCGGGTCGACGCGTTCGGTGCCTCCTCGATCGACTTCCTGCTCTATTGCTTCACCAAGACGACCAATTGGGGCGAGTGGCTGCGGCTGAAGGAGGAGTTGGCGATCTTCCTGAAGGAGACGGTGGAAGGTGCCGGCACCGAGTTCGCCTTCCCGTCCACGTCTGTCTACATGGAAAACGGGGCCGAAGTGTTCCAGCCCCCGGCTGACGACACGGCGGCGGCCGCCATGCTGTCCCGGCAGGGGCCTGCGACCTAGCGGCCTTGCCGGGCCTGACGGCGCAGGGCCTGCGCCACGCCAGCATCCAATTGCCAGTCGAGGTCCGACACACTGTCGGGCCAGTCCCCGAAGGTATCGATCAGGGTGGTCCGCACCATGCTGTTGCGGTCATAGGCCGAGCGTGCTGCAGGGGAGAGGGGCAGACCATGAGCGCGAGCCCAGGCGTCCACGCCGGAGGCGTCTGCCAACTCCCCCATTTCCCGGACGCAGAGGACGCACAGGAGGCGAGGGTCGCCGGTCTTGCTGTCCCCATACTCGTCGAACACGGTGAGCCTGAGATCACCCGCCGCATCGGATATGAGGATGTCGATGGCGTCCGGATCGTCCAGGCCGGTATCCGTCGGGCGCACGGCGAGCACCAGTCCATGTCTGGCGAGAAAGTCGTCCAGTTCAGTGATGGCGGGGTCCGTGGTCATGCGGACACGATCATACCCGTTCGGGGCATGAAGGAGAATGCGACAGGCTGGCCCGGCGGAAATCAGGCGGCGACGTCGCGACGCATGCGCCAGAAACGCATGGCCCGGTCGGCGTCATTCGCGGTGATCTTGTCGTAGAGCTGACCCAGTTCCTTGGCGTCGCGGAAGGCTTCGCTGTCGGCAGCACCCCGAAGAACGGCGAGGGTCACGAACAGGGCCTTGTCGAAGCCTGCGGATTTGCAGATCAGGGCGAGCGGATCAATGCAGGCCTGTTCGATCGCACGCTTGGCGGTGGCATAGTCCACACCCGTCAATTCGGCGAAGGCGACATTGAAGCGCACAAGTTCACGCTCGCGGAGCAGGCGCGCCAGCAGGCTGCCGTCCAGCTTCTTGCGGACGGCCATGGCCCGCACAAACTTCTCGGCCTCGGTGATGGCCTTGTCCTCGGCCATGCGAGCGGCAATGCGGGCCCGGGAGGCCGCCATGGCCTGTTCGAGCACCGCGGGATCAACCCCGTCAAAACGCTCCATGATCCGGTCGCGCAGATGGTTGCCCACCGTCACCATGAGATCGGCGAGAAGGTCATTCGGCGTGTCGGCGCGATCAACCAGGGGCGCCTGCAGCCGCGTCGAGGTTTCTGCCCGTTCCGTGACCGCTTCGAAGGTTTCGCGCGACAGGCGCGCGCCGTCATTCTCGATCAGGCTGGCGACCGTATCATCATCACCATGACGCACGATCGTGTCGGACACGCGCTCGGAGACTTCGGCGCGGCGCGAGATGGCGCGCAATTGTTGCTGTCCGCCCTGTTCGGCGATGGATACGAGATCGTCTTCGGTCAGAACGCTTGAGCGGCTGAGAATGGGAGCCGCGACTTCGATCGCATCCTGGGCCAGTTGGAGAACCAGGCCGGAAGGCGCCAGGGGGCTGTCCGCGAAGCGCTCGGCGAGCTCCTCCCGGGCTTCCTGGGCGGACTGAACGGCGAGGGATGACAGGACCTTGTCGAACTCCTGGGACATGGCGCTGTCGCGGGCCGGCGGCTCCTCAAAGAAGAGATCCGTCACTTCACGCAAAAGGGTTCGGCGGCGTTCCGAGGACTTCTCACGCGCCAGATCCACAAGATTGTTCAGCTTACTGATGACGGCCATCGCCCATCTCCGCACCGTGCTCGGTTCATCACATTGGCGCAAACGCGTAAAGAAAGCGTGCTTTCACCGCCTTCGGATTTAGATCAAATCCCGACTAGTGCGGCGAAGCCGCGACGTCGGCCAGTGCCTGTTCTTCCCGGGCGCTGGGCGGGCGGTCCATGGCGGCGTCAAGCCGGTCGGCTATCACCGGCGACAAGCCCGTGACCTGGCCCGGGGCCCGGTAGGCGGTCGGGGTCGCGCTCAAGAGGGCGCAGCTTTCATAGCTTCCGGTCACGGCTGACTGGGTCCACACCCAGGACCGGCATTGCCGGTCCTCCCGGCACAGGGCAGCGCAGGCCAGGGGCGAGCCGCCATCCAGATCGATGCGATCATAGACGGCGCCGCGCCGGGCCCAGCCTTCCAACATGTCATCTGCGACAACCGGAGACGTGCCGAGGAGGCCTGCCAACAGGATCCAGAGCATGCGCCGGGCGGGCATCATGACTGGGCCGCCTTGCGTGGCTGCGGCATCGGTCGTGGCGAGAAATCGAATTTCTGGATCAGGGCGGAACCGACCTGGTCCGCCGGCATGGGCTGACCGATCAGGTATCCTTGGATGTGGCGGGCGCCCATCGTGCGCAGGATGTGCAGCTGGGCCTCGGTCTCCACGCCCTCGATCACGCACCCCAGATCCAGCGTCCGCGACAGGGAGAGCAGGGTCCGGACGATCTTGTAGGACGAGGTGTCCTCCAGGATGCTGGAGACGAAGGAGTGGTCGATCTTCAGCTTGGAAACCGGCAATTGCTGCAGGTATTGCAGCGAGGAATAGCCGATGCCGAAATCATCCAGCGCAACGGAATGACCGGCGCGGTTGATCTGGTCGATGGCGCGCCGGGCCTGGTTGAAATCGCTCATCATCGCGGTTTCGGTGATCTCGAATTCGATGCGCTTTGCCGGAATGCCGCTGTCGCGCACTGTCGTCAGGATGGCTTCGATCGCATTGGGCGACATCAGGTCGTGCGTCGAGAGATTGAAGGACAGGCTGGTATCATCCGGCCAGTCCAGCATCGAATCGAGCGCCTTGGACAACAGGGTCCGGGTCAGCGGGCGGATCAGACCGGCACGTTCGGCGGCTGGAATGAAGACGTCCGGCGTGACCCGGCCCAGCTCTGGGGAGTCCCAGCGGGCCAGGGCCTCAAACCCGGTGATCCGGGATTTCAGCAGGTCGTATTGAGGCTGGAAGACGACCGAGAACTCGCGATCATAGTCGGCCTTGCGCAGGGCCTTGTCGACCTGGCTGGACGTGGTCATTTCGCGTTCCAGGGCCGCATTGAACAGGACGGCCCGGCCCTGCAGGGCCCGTTTGGCGAAGTAGAGCGCATGATCGGCGCGCTCCATGAGGTCATGGGCGGCCAGTTCCGGATCGTCGCAGATCAGCAGGCCGACAGATCCTGACCCCTTGCACGTGTAGTCACCCAGATCATAGGGCTCCGACAGGCGTGCCTCGATCTTGTGACCCAGCGACAGGATGGCCTGGGCGGTTTTCGGATTGGCCGGCGCCAGAATGGCAAACTCGTCACCACCGAGGCGGGCCGGGAAGGCGGATGAGCCGCCGGCTTCCTCAAGGCGACGGGCCACGATGCGCAGCATCTCGTCGCCTGCGGCGTGGCCATAGGTGTCATTCACCGGCTTGAACCCGTCCAGATCGACCAGTCCCAGGAAGAAGGCATCGCCGGTCTGTTTGAGATGTTCGACATGCGTGTTGAGCGCCAGGAAGAAGCTGCGGCGATTGGGAAGACCGGTCAGCGCGTCGCATTCCGCCAAGTGACGGGTTTCGCGCGCCAGGGCTTCGGCTTTCTCGCGATCACGGACGGCGGCCAACCGGGCTTTCACCGAGTTCAGCACGGCCGTGCGAATGATTTCCGAGATTGCGATTCCGGCGGCGATGCCGGAAACGCCAACCCAGAAATAGTCGAACACCTGATCGGGCAGGTAGGTGTGCACCTGCCAGATGAGGCTGACGAAGCACAGCACGATCCCTGCGACGATCATCCGCCGTGTCGGCAGTATGGCCGCGAAAATCGGGATCATCAGAATGGCATAGGTGACATTCTCGACCTCGAAATAGAGGGATTGCTGCAGGTTGGAATTGATGAAGAGCGCCATGCAGACCATGGCGGCGTACACTTCCAGATGCCAGACTTTGCGGGGATTGCGCAGCAGGTAGAGAATGCCGATCGACCACAGGGACCCCATCGCGACCGCCGTCATCATGACAGCCGGATAGGCATCGCCCGGGAAGAAGAAGCGGGTGGCCAGGTCGAACAGGTAATAGCCAAGAACAGCGATTGCCGCACCGCGCACAATTGGCAGATAGGCGATCATCACCTCATCCTGCCGTGCGTCGGCCTCGACCGGGGAAACCGGGTCGGACGCTGGCTGTTTCAACTGGATTTCTGCGCGCATCTGAAAGGCCGTCCCTCGTTGGTGGTCTTATGCAATGGGCCTCGTTAAATCGCGTATAAGCCTTCGTATAAAATTTGAACGAATGCGTATTTTTCTGGTGCCGGGGGTGACACGGGCTGATTGAATTCTCAGGCTGGCAAGGCTAGGAGCTGGCATGTCGGGTGTCGGACAACACCCGCGTCAGCCGGCATCAGGGGGTACAAGGTGACCGCAATCGTCGAAAGTGCGCTGTTCCGCAATTTCATCATGACGCTGATCGTCATCAATGCCGCGACTCTCGGCCTGGAGACCTACCCCTATGAGGGGGCGTGGTTCACCGACTGGATGCCGCTTGTCGACCGGGTGATCGTCGGGGTGTTCGTGGTCGAGATCCTGATGAAGCTGGTGGCCTATCGTCACCGCTTTTTCCTGAATGGCTGGAACTGGTTCGATCTGGCCGTCATCGCCATTTCGATCGTGCCGGCCGCGGGCGGGTTCTCCGTTTTGCGGGCGCTGCGGATCATCCGGGCCTTCCGCCTCTTTTCGGTCATGCCGGACCTTCGCAAGGTGGTGGAGGCCCTGTTGCGGGCAATCCCGGGCATGGGCGCCGTGATCGCTGTGCTCGGCCTGATGTTCTACGTCTCTGCCGTGATGGCGACCAAACTGTTCGGCGGGGATGAGCCGGAGCGCCTCGGGACGCTGGGGGACAGTGCCTTTGCCCTGTTCCAGGTGATGACGCTGGAAGGCTGGGCCACGGAAGTCGCCATGCCGGTGATGGATCACCAGCCCTGGGCCTGGATCTTCTTCGTCGTCTTCATCGTGCTGACCAGTTTTGCGGTTCTGAACCTGTTCATCGCCATCATCGTGGACAGCCTGCAGGCCAAGCATTTCGACGACGAAGAGGCGCGGGATGCCGAGGCCGATGCAGACCGCGATCTGCTGCATGCCGAAGTGAGTGCGCTTCGCGAACAGATTGTCGAGCTCAAAGGCTTGATTCAGCGCTCATTGCCGGTGTCGGCGAGCACGCCGTCAAACGCCGACGACAAATCCGAATAGAAGGCCGCCAGGCGCTCCTCGCGTTCCGAGCGGGTCCGAGGTGCCGGAGCGGACAGTGCGCGCACCGGCAGGCCCTGATGCACCCGTTGCATGAAGCGCTGCCAGATCTGCGCCGGCAGTCCGCCACCAGTGACGTCCTGCATGGGCGTATCATCATCATTTCCCACCCAGACGCCGGCCGTGTAGTCGGCGGTATAGCCGACGAACCAGGCATCCCTGAAGGACTGGCTGGTTCCGGTCTTCCCGGCTGACGGGCGACCGGGCAGGGTGGCGCGACGGCCGGTGCCGGTCAGAACGACATCCTGCAGCATGGTCGACATGGCCTGGGCCTGTTCTGCCTGCAGGGCGCGCTGTGCTCCGATTTCAGCATGCTGATAGAGGACGTCGCCCCGCGAATTGGTGATGGCCGCAATGAAATAGGGCTCGCGATAGGCGCCGTCATTGTTGAAGACAGAATAGGCCGCCGTCAGCTCCAGCAAATTCACTTCGGCCGCGCCCAGCGCGATCGCCGGCAGTTCGGGCAGGGTGGAGCGGATGCCGAGCCGGTGGCCCATCTCCACGATGCGATCAATTCCGATCTCGCTGGCCACCTGGGCGGCCACCGTGTTGATGGAGCGCTTGAGGGCATCCTGCAGGGTGACCAGGCCGCGATAATTCCCGCCGAAATTCTCCGGGGTCCAGCCTTCCAGGTCGACCGGTTCATCCCAGACGGCCGACGACGGGTCATAGCCGGCTTCCAGTGCCGCCGCGAAGACGATGGGTTTGAAGGCGGAACCGGGCTGGCGTTGAGCCTGGATGGCCCGATTGAACTGGCTGGTTTCATAGTCGCGGCCACCGGCAAAGGCGCGGATGGCCCCGTCCGGGGCGAGCAGCATGATCGCGGCCTCGCCGGCATGCAGGGCGCTGCCATCACTGTCCAGGGTCGTCAGGACGGTTTCCTGGGCCGCGCGGGTCAGTTCGGGATCCAGCGTGGTCTGGATCACCAGATCGGGCACGTCGGTGTCCAGCAGGCGCTCGGCCTCAGACAGGGCATAGTCGAAGGCATGCCCCCAATTGGACGTGGCATTGGGATCGCTGGTGTCGGTGACCGGTACGGCCGGATCTGCGAGAGCTTCATCGGCCTGATCCTGCGTGATGTAACCTGCCTCCACCATGGCGGCGAGAACCTGGGCGGCCCGGGCCCGGGCTGCATCGAGATTCTGGGTCGGATCAAGCCGGCTGGGCGCTTTGGGCAGGGCGGCCAAAAGAGCGGCTTCCGCCAGGGTAAGGTCTGTGGCCGACTTGTCGAAATAGCGCCGGGCTGCGGCTTCGATGCCGTAGGCTCGGGCCCCCAGATAGATGCGGTTGAGGTAGAGTTCGAGAATCTCGGTCTTGGTCAGGCGCTGTTCCAGCGCCACGGCCAAGCGCATCTCCTGCAGTTTCCGGCGAAGATGCCGGTCGGGGGACAGGATCAGGTTTTTCACCAATTGCATGGTGATCGTCGAGCCGCCCTGGACAAGCTCGCCGGCGGCGAGGTTGCGCCAGGTGGCGCGGACGAGGCCGCGGAGATCGACGCCATTGTGCTCGTAGAAGCGCTGGTCCTCGATGGCGAGGAAAGCCTGGGGGACATAGTCCGGCAGGCTGTCCAGGGCCACGGCACGGGCATAGAGCGGGCCGCGCACGGCGAGAACCTGGCCCTCGCGATCCAGCAGGGTGACCGAAGCTTCCCGCCGCGTGGACCAGAGCTCTGCCGCGCTCTGGGGTGCCGGCGGCAGGTCGTGAAAGGCCCAGTACCAGCCCGCCAGGATGCCGATCAGAGCGGCCAACAGAAGCCCCCCCGCTGCCGATCCGAAGATGACGCGGTTGCGCCGCTCGCGGCGGTCGCGTTCCATCATGTGATCCGCGCGAAACGGCTCCTGATACATGGTATAGCCACCCCCGATGGCTGGACCGGATAGAGAGACCCAGTCTAAAGCCTCTCAATAACGGCGGAAATCAGGCGAGGATCATGTCGCAGCCTTTCTGGAAGATGAAATCTTTGGCGCAGATGACAACGCGCGAATGGGAATCCCTTTGCGATCACTGCGGAAAGTGCTGCCTGATCAAGCTGGAGGATGAGGACACGGGGCTGCTGTTGAACACGGACATCGCCTGCAAGCTCTATGATTGCGAGAAGGGCGGCTGCCAGGACTATTTCCAGCGCAAGAAACAGGTGCCCGATTGCGTTGTTCTGAAGCCCGACACTGTGCTGACCCTGCCCTGGATTCCGAAGACGTGTGCCTACCGTCTGATTGCGGAGGGCAAGGATTTGTACGACTGGCACCCGCTGGTGACCGGTGATCCGGACAGCACGCACAAGGCCGGGATGAGTGTGCGCGGCATGGTGAAGCCGGAGACCGAATTCCAGGACGTCGACTGGGAAGACCATATCGTCGAATGGCCGGGCGAGGACGAGGACAGCTAGCGCCGTCCCCCGGCCAGCTTGCCGGCTTCGGGCCGGGCGCGCAGGCGCATCATGGCCCAGACACCGAGGATCGGGCCGATGGCGAGGGGCGCGAAGCCCCATTCCCACCCGACCCACCCGATCCAGACGGGCAATAGTTGTACGATGACGGCCGTCAGGGCGAAGCCCATGGCGGTCTGCAGGGTCAGCAGCGTGCCGGTCCATTCCGGCGGGCTGAGTTCGGTGATCGCCGCGGAGAATTGCGCACTGTCGGCAATGATCGCCATGCCCCAGACCAACAGGACCGGGATCATGATCCAGGGCGGCGCGTGGAAGAGCAGGCCGGCAAGCAGGGCGCAGCCACCGGACACGGCCATGGCGAGGCTGGTCACCAGTGTGCGCCCGAACCGGTCTGCGGCTCGCCCGGCGATCAGGCAGGCCAGGGCACCGATGGCCACCACTGCGAACGCTGTGAAGTCAGCCAGACCGGATGATCCATCATGCAGGCGCCAATAGGCGTGGGCGAAGGGGCCGATCCAGGCCCACATCGCGTACAATTCCCACATGTGACCCAGATAGCCCAGATTGGCCAGACGCAGCGCCGGGTCGCGAAAGGCCAGACTGGCGGCGGCCGGGTTGAAGCGCGGCGCCGGACGCAGGCCCGGGCCGCCCCGGGCCAGGCTGATCAGGCCGGCTGCGAGGCAAGCGGCGACCGCCGAAGCCAGGAAGGGCCAGGTCCAGGATACGCCCCAGTCGGCAGCGGCAAAGGCAAAGGGGAGTGCGGATCCCAGCGTGAGCGCACCGACCAAGAGGCCGACGAGCAGACCGGCATCCCCGTGCGCCCAGCTGGCTGCGAGTTTCATGCCCACCGGGTAGACAAGGGCGAGGGAAGCCCCGGCGACGAGCCGTGTCAGGATCATGGCATCACTGCCCGCAGGCGTGGCCAATGCTGTCAGATTGGCCACTGCTGCGATCAGGGCCCCCAGGGCAAAGAGGCGGCGTGGCTCGATCCGGTCGGCCAGGCCCAGAAATGTGCTGGCCAGCGCGCCGATCACGAAGCCGATTTGCACGGCGCTGGTCAGGGCCGCCTGGCGGAAGGGCGTCAGCTGGCCCGAGGCGATCAGATCCGGTAGCGCGGCGGCCGCGGAAAACCAGACGGACAAGGCCGCGACCTGGGCGAGTGCAATAAAAGTAAGAGCACGCGCCTTGCCGGGCAGGCGCTGTGTGTCGGGCATCAGCGGCTGGCCGGCTTTACCCGGCGGACCTGGCAGGTGGAGCTGGCACGGGCGGCGATATCGCCGGAGGGCGTCCAGATCGTTCCGTCCATGAAGGCCACCCGGCCTCCGACCCGCATGGCCTGTCCCCGGGCCCGGCAGGGCTCGACCGGCAGCGGATTGTAGAAGCTTGTCTTGATTTCCAGCGTCGGCACGCCGCAGGTGAAACGCTCAGCCACCAGGACAGAGAGGGACATCACCTCATCCAGCATGGCGGTCACGATCCCGCCCTGCACACTGCCGCGGAGATTGGCCAATTGCTGTGTCGGATGAAACTCCGCCTCCAGCCAGCGGTCTTCAATGGAGAAATCGACCAGTTTGAAGCCGAGCAAGCGGGAACAGTGAGGGTGCGAGGCCCGCTGGCTCAGATGAGCGCGGATCTGGTCTGCGGACATGGGTTCCGGCGGAGGTCCGTCCGCCAGATCCGGGGCCACCAATGACGGTTTTTTCGTCACTTCTTGCGGAAGCTGTCGAGGGAAACGACCTGGGCGCCATCGCCGGAGGCCGGCGTCTCGGACTTGCCCGATGCGGTCTTTCCGCCAGCCGCGGCCTTGGGTTCGCCGGCCGTTTCGAGCTCGGCTTCGTCGGCCTCGCCATCCTGTTCGAACTGTAGGTGGAAACCGACAGACGGATCGTGGAAGCGGGAAATCGCCGAATAGGGCATTTTGAGATATTTGGGCACGCCGGAGAATTTCAGCGTTACCTCAAAGCCGGTTTCCGTGACGTTCAGGTCCCAGAACTGGTGTTCCAGAACGATCGTCATTTCCTCCGGATACTTGTCCAACAGGGTAGGATCGATATCCACGCCCGGGGCCGTCGTCCGGAAGGTGATGTAGAAATGATGCTGGCCCGGCAGCCCTTCCGGCCCGCCGGCCTTGCGCAGCGCCTGGCGGACCACCCCGCGAAGGGCATCTTGCGCCATAAGGTCGTAGCGCATCAGGTCCTTGGCCATGTCATATTCCCCCGAATATCCCGTCCAAAAAAGGGTACCCCATGCCTAGGCAAGGTCAACGCATATCGGCGGTTTGACTGCACATGGATGAGATTGGCGTAAATCCCCAATTAATTGAGCGCGTTGCGATCAGACCGCGTTGGACTTCCCGGGGCGGTTCGGGTGCGCAGACGGGCCGACATCCAAACGTGGACTGACGGCGGGCTGCCGGCTGGCAATGGCCGGGCAGGTGTCGGAATAGGCCTCCGGGCAGTCCGGACCGCATTGCAGGCCCTTCCGTGCGCACTGGGTCGGATAGTGGTCCAGCCAGGCCAGAGCGGCGTGGCGCGTCGAAAAATTACCGATCCTGTAGCCGGCGGCGCTGAGACGGACATGGAACTCGGCCTCACAATCGCCAGGGGGCTGACCGGCGGGCCGGAGCAGGGCGATCGATGTGCGGGCCGGAATGAACTGGAGAAATATCTCCGCCAGATTTTCCTCTTGAGGACCGCCGCAAAAGCAGATCTTCCCGGTGAGCTCGATGAGATAATTGATCGGGCGACCGGCCAGGTTGCACTCTGAGAGGGCCTCGACAGCAGAAATCTGCTCGAGCCAGGTCATGTCCGGGCGAAGGGTCATGGCGACCATTTCTTCGCTGATCCAGCTGGCATAGTGATTGGAAACCGGCATCGTGCACCCTGAGCGCGCATGGGCGCTCGTGCGACCCACTAGTAGAATATTATAGGCCGGTTTTCCGCCGCAACTCCAGACGTCACAGATTTGTAATTTATGCTGAACGTGCGTTAACCGGAGCGCAGGGAATGCCGCGTCGGGCTCGCCTGAATGTGGCTGTGCCGTCAGCAAAAAAGGGCGGTGCCGCAACAGCACCGCCCCTTTAAGTAAAGGTATTTATGGCAAACGCTTAGCCAGCGTCACACTGCTTTTCAGTGTAGATGTCCATGAGGTGTTCATGGCGCTCGGCCGCCAGGTCCATGGCGCGATCGGCTTCCATGTAGTTGCCGACAGCGGCAGGCCAGAACAGGACGACGGCCGCGACATTGGCGGTGTTGACGCCTTGATTGTGTTCGGCTTCTTCCTGGATGTCGTCCAGGGCGTGCATTTCGGCTTCAAGCTCTGCACAGCTCATGTTCCGGTCGCCCGGCTGGCGAACATCAACTTTCGGCGTGGACGTGCAGCCAACCGCAAACAGCGCGGTGGAGACCGCGCACAACGCAAACTTCAACTTCATGTATTCCCCCAAAGGTTTGAGGTGCAAACCAGTAGCCTGTTACCAGGACGGGTCAACCCTGAAGTGTAGGAGATTGTGTTGCATGTGCGAACAAGTCGAGTGCTTCAACGCGAGGGGAGAAGTGGAGGCTTCTGTTGCCAGGTGCCTCCGGACCCCGCCTGGTTCGGCTAAAGGAATCAGGACTTTAAGGCGAGATTACCCGCGCTGCATTACGCAGCGAGAGCGACCTCTTCAGCAAAGTTGTCGTTGGCAACTTTCATAAGCGAGCCTGTAACGGGCCTCACCCGAGCGAAAGCCATCCCCTTTACCCGTCTGTCAATCCTGTTTCGGCCCCAAGCATGTCTGCCAACGCAGAGCGGTTATGGTGGAGCCGCCGGGTACTGCCCCCGGGTCCAGTCCGGTTATTACGAGCGCGTTTATCGCCATAGCCGGCGAACCGGCACCTCCAGATATAGGGGATAGACCCGGGGATATGAAGGGGTGGTGGCAGGATGGGCTGCCGCCGGACCGGCGCGTAGACACGGCGCAATTGCCTGTCGCATGGGCCGAAGCCCTAAAGTACGGGCAGGAGAATGAGTTCCAGCGCCGCAATGCCCAGGGCGAGAATATAGCCGACCAGAACAAGCGGCAGGCGCAAGGCTGCGCCGTACCAGCTGGACCGGTAAAAGGCGCGGTCGGCCCGCCAGACCTGGATCATCACAAGCATGGCTGTCGCGGCGGCCATCAGGATGGCGGCTGTCACCCCTGTCACGGTCTGGCCGACAACAAGCGCCAGGGCGACGACCGGCAGGAAGGCGGCATGGAAATAGAGGCTGTGGATCACATGCTCGATGATGCGAGTGCGCGGATGGAGCAGGAGATTGATCAACGCAAACAGGGCGACCATCAGGATCAGAGCCTGACCGGCGGCAGCGGATGCCCGGGCCTCGAAGCCGGCGGGATCGGCCAGGGCAGCCGCTTCCAATTGAGCAAAGACGTAGGGGACGCCGTTTCTCTGCATCAGCGCGGCAAGGCAGACCCGGTCTTCGGCGGTGATCAGGCGCGGCTCGGGCGGAGCCCCGCCCTGGAACAGGGGGAAGACGATGCCGGTATCCTGGGACAGGCGCAAATCGCCATCCGGTGTGATCTCGTCCGGCCCCGGTTCGACACCGCACAGGGTGAGCGGGGGATCGAATTCGGCCAGACGCGGGCGGAACCGGTCCAGAACGTCCCGGCGCTCGGCCAGCTCGGCTTCATCCTGGGC
This sequence comes from Maricaulis sp., assembly GCA_002694345.1. Lineage (GTDB taxonomy): Bacteria > Pseudomonadota > Alphaproteobacteria > Caulobacterales > Maricaulaceae > Maricaulis. The sequence continues at coordinate 726 of NZLV01000249.1, read as the reverse complement.
CCGCACGGATGTGTCGGCCGGTGAGATCTGGGTGGCCACCACCCGCATGCCGCCCAGATTCATGGCAGCAAAGAAGGCCAGGCTGATCAGGAGATAGAGCCGGATCGGTGGCGTCCAGCGGGCGCGTTGCCCATCGGCATAGCGCCGCGCCAGCAGTCCCGGATTGAGAAACAGCGTTTTGAGCGTGCGCCACAGGCACCCGTCCCAGACGAAAGTATCGCCAATGAAGTCGGTGACCAGGGTCCGGACGGGGCGGCGAATATCGACTGCGGACTGGCCGCACTGGGAACAATAAGGGCCAGTCAGGGCATGCCCGCAATCAGCGCAAGATGGCGTGTCCGTCTGCGTCCCCATGTCCATTCCCCAAGATGACTCGGTGCGACTATAGCGGCCTGAACGAAAAAGGGGCGCACCAGATGGTGCGCCCCGATCTCTGGCCTGTTTGCCCGGGCCTAGAAGGCGGCCTGCACACCCACGGCAATGATGTCGGTGGTGGCGTCGCGCTCCGACCAGGTGGCGCCATTGGGTTGGTTGCCACCAGACAGGAAGTTGAGCGGCACCCAGCCATCGGTATGGATGAATTCGCCGAACAGGCTGACGGACGGGGCGACCATCCGGTTGAGGCCGAACACCCACTGGTCCTGACGCTCCCACGGTGCGCCGTCATCACCGGCATTGAAGCGCGAGAACTCGAACGAGATGTCCACCGGGGCACCTTCAGCCATG
>NZLV01000248.1 GCA_002694345.1 Maricaulis sp. | reverse complement strand
GGTCTGGCTGACGCCCGTCGCCGACGCGACGAGCTGATCCGCGCCAACAAGGCGTCGGACGACGAAAAGTCTTTTCTCTCCCATGCCCTGGAAGAATTGGAGACGGTGTCTCCGCGTGCCGGGGAAGAGGCCAGCCTGGCCGAGGAACGCCAATTCCTGCAGGGCGCCGAGCGGGCGCTTGGCGATCTGCAGGAAGCGCAACAGGCCCTGGCCGGTGATGGCGGCGGCCTGGAAGGCCGGTTGAATGCGGCGCTGCGGGGGCTGGAACGGGTTCGGGCCCATATCGGCGAGGGCGGCGGAGCGGCTGGCGAAGCGCTGGAACGCGCAGCCGGCGCCATTGACCGGGCCCTGATCGAATTCACTGAGGCCGAGGACGCCCTTTCCGATGCGGCCCAGGCCTTCAATGTCGAGCCGGGTCAGCTCGATGCGGTGGAAGAACGTCTCTTCGCCCTGCGGAGCCTGGCCCGCAAACATTCGGTCGACGTGGATGAGCTGGCCGATCTGCACACCCGGCTCGCTGATCAGCTGGACGCGATCGAGAATGCGTCCGACCGGATTGCCGAGGCCGAACGCGCGGTGACCGCCGCGAAGGCCCGCTATGATGATGCGGCCCATGCGCTCACGCGCAGCCGGAGCCGTGCCGCGGAAAGCCTTGCCGAAGCCGTGGCGGCGGAACTCCCGCCCCTGAAGATGGAACGGGCCCGCTTCCGCGTTGCCATCCAGTCCGATGACGAGAAGGCCGGTCCGGACGGCCGGGACCAGATCGTGTTTGAAGTGGCGACGAATCCGGGCGCGCCGTTCGGTGCTCTCGACAAGATTGCGTCCGGCGGCGAACTCTCGCGCTTTGGGCTGGCCTTGAAAGTGGCGCTGGCCGGTGAGGATGAAGGTCTGGTCCTGGTCTTCGACGAGGTGGATCAGGGCGTCGGGGGCGCTGTCGCCGATGCTGTCGGGCGCCGGTTGAAGCGTCTGGCTGCCAAAGGCCAGACCCTGGTCGTGACCCACTCTCCGCAGGTGGCGGCCGTGGCCGATCACCACTGGAAAATCGTCAAGGATGATGACGGGCAGGGCGGCATGCGCACCACGCTGATCCGTCTGGACGGCGCTGAACGCCGCGAGGAAATCGCCCGCATGCTGTCCGGTGCTGAAGTCACTGATGCCGCACGGGCCCAGGCAGATGCCTTGATGGCCGTTGAGGCCTAGTCTGTCGGCGTTCGATTCTCTGCACGGAACCCATCGCCATGAGCGCACTCAAGGACGTCGAAGCTCTCACTGAAAAGGAAGCCCGCGACGAGCATGCGCGTCTGGCAAAGGAGATCGCCAAGCACGACAAGGCCTATTACCAGGACGATGCGCCCAAGGTTTCCGACGCGATCTATGATGCCCTGCGCCAGAGGCTGGAAGGGATCGAGGCGCGCTTCCCGGCGCTGGTCGACCTGTTTTCCCCGACCCAGCGCGTCGGCGCGGCACCATCCGGCAAGTTCGGCGAGATCACGCATGCCGTTCCCATGCTGTCGCTGGGCAATGCCTTCTCTGATGAGGATGTCGAGGATTTCGTCGGCCGTATCCGCCGTTTTCTCGGTCTTGCGGAGAGCGAAGCCGTGGCGATCACGGCTGAGCCCAAAATCGACGGATTGTCCGCCTCGATCCGCTATGAAAAGGGCAAACTGGTCCATGGTGCCACCCGGGGTGATGGCCAGACCGGTGAGGATGTCACCCGCAATCTTCTGACCCTCGACGAGATCCCGGACAAGCTGGCTGGTTCGGACTGGCCGGACGTGGTCGAGGTGCGTGGCGAGGTCTACATGTCCCACGCCGATTTTGCCGCCCTCAATGAACGCCAGGAAGAAGCCGGCAAACCCGCCTACAAGAACCCGCGCAATGCCGCCGCCGGCTCGCTTCGCCAGATCGATCCGGCGATGACGGCGCAGCGCCCGCTGAAATTCTTCGCCTATGCCTGGGGTGAGGTCAGTGAACCGCTGGCGCAGACCCAGTTTGATGCCGTGTCGAAACTCGAATCGTTCGGCTTTGTCATCAATCCGCTCATGCGGCGGTGCGAGGGCGTCGCCGAATTGATCGCGGTCTACCGCGATATCGAGGCCCAACGAGCCACACTGGGTTATGATATCGATGGTGTCGTCTACAAGGTCGACCGCCTGGACTGGCAGGAACGCCTCGGCTTCGTCGCCCGCGCCCCGCGCTGGGCCATTGCCCACAAATTCCCCGCTGAACAGGCTACCACTGTCCTTGAGGCCATCGATATCCAGGTCGGCCGCACCGGCGCGCTGACGCCGGTCGCCCGACTCAAACCGGTCACGGTTGGCGGCGTGGTGGTGACCAATGCCACCCTGCACAATCAGGATGAGCTGGAGCGCAAGGATATCCGTATCGGAGACACGGTCGTTATCCAGCGGGCCGGCGATGTCATTCCCCAGGTCGTGCGCGTGGTCGATCCGGAGCGCGCTGATCGCGCCGAACCCTTCGACTTCCCCACCGAATGCCCGGTCTGTGGCAGCCATGCCGTCCGCGAACATGACGAAAAGACCGGCAAGCTGGATGCGGTGCGCCGCTGTACCGGCGGCCTGGTCTGCGCTGCCCAGCTCAAGGAGCGGCTGAAGCACTTCGTGTCCCGCAAGGCCTTCGATATCGAGGGGTTGGGCTCCAAGCAGATCGAGGCCTTCCAGGATGAAGGTCTGGTCAGGGAGCCCGCGGATATCTTCACCCTGAAGGCGCGCAATGAGAGCGGTCAGATCTCGCCCCCCCTGCAGGAGCGCGAGGGTTTCGGTGCGACCAGTATCGGCAATCTCTTCCAGGCGGTCGAAGATCGGCGCTCGATTGCTTTCGGTCGTTTTCTCAATGCCCTGGGGATCCGGCATGTGGGCGAGAATACCTCCCAACTCCTCGCGCGGACCTATACGCGCTGGTCCGATTTCCGGGCGGCTGCCCAGTCGCTGGATGACGAGGCGGTACGGGCGGACATGCTGGGCATTGACGGGATTGGCCAGGCCGCTGTGGAAGCGCTGCAGCAGTATTTTGCCGAGAGCCATAACCGCGATGTCCTTGACCGGTTGGAAGCCGAGCTGACCATCGAGGATGCCGAGGCGGTCAAGAATGATAGCCCCGTGGCTGGCAAGACCGTGGTCTTCACCGGCACGCTGGAGCGCATGACCCGTGACGAAGCCAAGGCCAAGGCGCAGAGCCTGGGGGCGAAAGTATCCGGCTCGGTTTCCGGCAAGACCGACTATCTCGTCGCCGGTCCGGGCGCCGGCTCCAAGGCCAAGAAGGCGGCGGATCTGGGCGTGGAAATCCTCACCGAGGATGACTGGTTCTCCCTCATCGGCGAATAGCCAAAAAAAAGGCCGTCACACGAAGTGACGGCCCAAGTGAACCCGATGGTGGTGGGGTGTTTCGTGTCCTAGAAGGGCATCAGGAGGTCATAGAGCTCCTGGCCGTAACGCGGGCGCTGCATGTCGGTCAGATGACCGCGGCCGCCATAGGAAATCCGGGCTTCGGCGATCTGCGTGTGGGCGATCGTATTGTCCGAAGCAATGTCTTGCGGGCGGGCGATCCCGGTGATCAGGAGTTCGCGCACCTCATTGTTCACGCGCACTTCCTGACGACCGGCAATCACCAGATTGCCATTGGGCAGAACCTGGGTGACCAGCGCCGCCACCGTCAGGGAGATGCTCTCCGTGCGGTTCACCGAGCCCGTTCCGGTCTGCGAGGAATTGGAGCCGAAATCGGTCAGGCTGGACGGATCGATATTGTCATTGAAGAAGCCGGTCAGATCGGCGCCGAAGAAGTTGGACAGATTGCTGTCCTCTGCGGAAGCCCGCGAACGGGCTGTGGAGTTCTGCAGCTGGGCGCGGTCGGAAATGTCGATATTGACCGTCAGGATGTCGCCGATGCGGGCCGCCCGCGGATCACCGAAGAAGGTCGGGGAATTGGCATTCCACAGCGAGTTGGACGTGGCGACACGCTGTTGCGGCATGGCATAGGTCGGCATCGGGATTTGCGAGGCGCCATTGCCGGCCAGCGGTGCCGGGCTTTCGATCGGCGTCATCGGCGGGGTCTGGCCGACATAGGAGAGGCGGTCTGTGGCCGCACAAGCCTGCAGGGTTGCCGCGCCGATGATGAGGATTGCGAATTTGCGGATCATGGTGGGTCTCCCT
>NZLV01000247.1 GCA_002694345.1 Maricaulis sp. | reverse complement strand
CCCTGCCCTTCCACGACCACGGCATCGACCGGCACACGGTCGCCCGCCGCCAGGATCAGCCGGTCACCGGATTTCACCTCGCGCGCCGGAATGGCCTCGACGCGGCCGTCCGGACGAAGCCGGTTGGCCGTGGCAGCCTGCATGGCGGCCAGACCGCGGGCCGCCTCGCCGGCCCGCGCACGCAGGCGCATGTCCAGGAATCGGCCGATCAGCAGGAAGAAGAGCAGCATGACCGCTGCGTCGTAATAGGTATGCCCGTGGCCGATGAAGGTTTCCCAGATCGACAGTCCGCACGCCAGGAAGACGGCCAGGGAGATCGGCACATCCATGTTCACATGGCGATTGCGCAAGGCGGTCCAGGCCGAGCGGAAGAAGGGCTGGCCGGCATAGGCGGCTGCGGGCAGGACAATCAGCGCCGAAATCCGGTGCATCAGGGCCTGCATGGTCTCGGTCATCTCGACCCCGCCGGCCCAGACCGAGATGGAGAGCAGCATGACATTGGCCATGGCAAAGCCGGCCACGGCCATGGCGCGCAGGAGTTTGCGCTCTTCTTCCCGTTGCGGGTCGGCCTCGCTCTCCGGCTCATAGGGCGTCGCCGGATAGCCGATCGAACGCAGCTTGCCGACATATTCCGCCGCCAGGGCGGGATCGCCCCGCCAGGACAGGGCCAGACGGCCGGTCGACAGGTTGAGGCGGGCATTCTCCACGCGCGGATCTTCGCGCAGGCCGGACTCGATGCGCGCGATACAGCCCGCACACACCGCACCGCGGACCAGAAGGTCGAGGCGCGATTGCCCGTCCGCAATCCGGACGAAGGCCTGCGGATCGACCTGGTTGGATGTGTCGAGATGCGTGCTGTCTAGGGCAGCCACAGATCATGCTCCATCTCGAAGGGGACATCCCCTTCATTGACGGCGCGCAGATGCCATTCGCCCGAGCTGGCGCAGGAGACCGGAACCTCATAGAGGCCGGTGCGGGCTTCCTGGAAGGCCAGGGTGCAATCGCGGCCCGTATCGGTGGGGTGGTGCAGTGCGCCGGTCAGAAGCAGGCCGGGCACCGGTGCGCCCTCGGCATCCTGGACTTCCACGAGCAGGCGCCCGTCGACGACATTGACCCGCGCCGTCCAGCCGAGGGCCGCCTGGGCATGCCGGCGGTCCAGCGTGTCGTTGAAGTGCAGGCCCTGATAGTAGGAGCGCGGCACATCCTCGCCCGGATGGGTGCGGATCGCCATGGTGATGAAGGTCGCATTCACGCTGATCGTGACCCCGAAGAAGAGCAGGATCAGCACCAGAACATGCCAGCCCCGGACCGGGTTCAGAAACCCTCTCATTCTCCTGCTCCCGTAATGATCATGGTCGGTGTCGTGGCGGTTTCGCCCGTGCTGCGGTCCGTCACGCGGAAGCGCAACTCCTCACGCGGGCCGTCAATCGCATCGGCCGGAAGCGTCAAGTATAGCACGAAATCGCGAGTCCGGTCGGCATCGATGTCGAGACGCATCGGATCCCCTTCCGGCGCGCCGAGGACGCGAACCTGGATGGACGGATCGCCTTCGACGACCAGATCCATGATGCGCGGCTCATTGGCCTTGTTGACCACTTTGAGCGTGTAGCCATTGCGCACGGATCCGTCGGACAGGATGACATAGTTCGGGTTGCGGTCGCGCTGGGAATTGAGTTCCAGCTCGGACCGGTTCACCAGCGCGCCCAGCATGACCGCCGCAACGATCAGGAAAGCCGTGGCGTAGACCATGGTGCGGGCACGGAAGAAGCGATAGCGCGGCTTCTCGCCCCGTTCGAAACGCTCGACATTGTCGTCGGTCTCGTAGGTGATCAGACCGGTCGGACGGCCGACCTTCTTCATGATGTCGTCGCAGGCATCGATGCACAGGGCGCACTGGATGCATTCCAGCTGCGAGCCCTCGCGGATGTCGACGCCCATCGGGCAGACCGCGACGCATTGCTTGCAGTCGATGCAGTCGCCGCGATCATCCCAGCTTTCCGACTTCTTGTGGGCGCCGCGCGGCTCACCCCGGTCGAAACGATAGGTGACGTTGAGCGCTTCGCGGTCGGTCATCGCGGCCTGGATGCGCGGCCAGGGGCACATATAGGTGCAGACCTGTTCGCGCATGGTGCCGGCCAGCGTGTAGGTGGTGAAGGTCAGCACACCGGCGAAGAGATAGGAGGACGGCGCCGCTTGGCCGGTGAAGAAATTGGCCAGCGTGTCGTAGGCGTCGTGGAAATACAGGATCCACGCCCCGCCCGTTGCCAGGGCAATCAGGAGCCAGACCGTGTGCTTGCCGAGTTTCCGCCACGCCTTGTTGAAAGACCATTTGGCCTTGTCCAGGCGCATGCGTGCATTGCGGTCGCCCTCGAACAGGCGCTCGACCCAGATGAAGAGGTCGGTCCAGACGGTCTGCGGGCAGGCATAGCCGCACCAGACCCGGCCGACGAGCGCGGTGGCCAGGAAAAGGGCCAGCGCCGCCAGGATCAAGAGCCCCGTGATGTAATAGACTTCCTGGGGCCAGATCTCGATGAAGAAGAAATAAAAGCGGCGGCCGGCAAAATCGACCAGAACCGCCTGGTCCGGCGCGTCAGGACCGCGATCCCAGCGCAGGAAGGGCACGATATAGTAGATGCCCAGGGTCACGGCCATGACCAGCCATTTCAGGGACCGGAACTTGCCGTGCGCCAGTTTGGGGTAGATCTGTTCGCGCTTCTGGTAGAGTTCGCGCGTGTCCGCGGCGTTGACCGCCTCGGCCTTGGATTGCCGGATGCCAGGCGCCGCCATGGCGTGTTTTTGTTGTTCGCTCATGACGGCGCTCTAACGTGTCCAAAGCTTCTTGACGATGCGACCTACCGCCCCGTGGGACCGTTCGCCGCACCTTCGGACTCACCGCCGCCCAGCAGATAGACATAGGCAGCCAGGGCATCGATCGTCGCGGCATCCAGACGGTCTTCCCAGGTCGGCATGACGCCGAAGGGACCGCGATAGATCGTGTCGATCACCTGCTGGCGCTCGCCGCCATACAGCCAATCGCGATCGGTCAGGTTCGGAGCGCCCTGGAGACGGTCGCCCGTCCCGTCTGCCATGTGGCAGCTGGCACACTGGGCCTGGTAGATCGTGGCCCCGTGCGCGATGGCCTCAGCCTCGGCCTCATGCCCGGACAGGGAGAGGACATAGTCCGCGACATCGGCGATCTCGGAGCGCGACAGGAGTTCGTCACGACCAAAGGACGGCATTTGCGAGAAATGCGTGTCGGGATGGTCGGTCCGGACGCCGAAGCGGATCGTGGTGCGGATTTCCTCATAGGAGCCGCCCCACAGCCAGACATCGTCATTCAGGTTGGGATAGCCCACGAAACCCTGGGCGCCCGCACCGTGACAGGTGGCGCAATTGTCGCCAAAGGCCGACTCGCCGGCTGCGCGGACGAAGCCGAGCAGCTGCGGGTCGTTCTCGATCTGCTCGATCGAGGCGCCTTCCAGAGCGGCAAACCCACTGGCCCGCTGGGCCTGGAGGTCCGCCACGGCGGCCGCCACATTGGCGCGTTCGGAGTGGTCCCGCAGACCGCGCGTGTGGTCGGTCTCGCCCGCCAGGCCCGGCAGGGCCGGCCAGGCCGGCATCAGGACCCAGTAGACCACCGCCCACGCACAACAGGCGTAGAAGATCCACAGCCACCAGCGCGGCAGCGGCGTGTCGAGTTCCTTGATCCCGTCCCAGGTATGGCCCGTGGTCTGGGTGCCCGAGTGGGCGTCGTGTTCAACGTCGTGCTGATTATCGGACATGGATTCCGTCCTCATTCTGTCCGGACGTGACCGGTGCATCGGATTCCGAAAGGGGCGCGTTCGCCGCAGCGTCGAACTTCGCCTGGTTGCGGGGCCAGAGCGCGTAGGCCAGGACACCCGCAAACAGGAGAACGAAGATCAGCAACCCCCCGGTCTGGGCAAATGTGGAGAGTGTCTCGTACATTGCCCTACCTCAGATTTTCGTCGGCTTCGGCCTCATAGGTGGAGAAGTCCACCATGGTGCCGAGCACCTGGAGATAGGCGACCAGCGCGTCCATCTCGGTGACCCGCGAGGGGTCGCCGTCGAAGTCCCGCATCAGGGCCCCCGGATAGCGCGCCTGGAAACCGTCGAAATCCATGGCGTAGGGATCGAGCTGGGTCGTGACGTCCGCCACGGCCGTTTCGATCATCTCGTCAGTGTAGGGAACCCCCACCATGCGCAGGGCGCGCAGATTGGCGGCGATATTGTCGAAATCGAGCTCGCTCTCCGCCAGGAAGGGGTAGGACGGCATGATGGATTCCGGGACAACCGAACGGGGATCCGTCAGGTGGTCATTGTGCCATTCATCCGAGTACTTGCCCCCGACGCGGGCGAGGTCGGGCCCCGTCCGCTTGGAGCCCCACTGGAAGGGGTGGTCATACATGCTCTCCGCGGCGAGCGAGTAGTGGCCGTAGCGCTCGACCTCGTCGCGCAGCGGACGGACCATCTGCGAGTGGCAGTTATAGCACCCCTCGCGGATGTAGATGTCACGGCCGATCTGCTCGAGCGGGGTGTAGGGGCGCACGCCCTCCACTTCCTCGATCGTGGAGTCCAGGTAGAAGAGCGGAGCGATCTCGACGATCCCGCCGATCGACACGGTGACGAGGACGCCAACCGTGAGGATCAGGGAGTTCTGCTCGAAGAGCTTGTTGTGGAGCTTGCTCCAGCGGCTTTTGGATTGTGCCATCAGACGCTCCCTTACTGAGCCGGAATGGCGGCGGTCTGGGGAATGACGTGCTCGTCTTCCTCAGTCACGTCGCCCTTGATGGTGCGGTAGACATTGTAGGCCATGATCAGGGCACCACTCAGATAGAGCAGACCACCGACAGCCCGGATGATGTACTGGATGTGCATCGCTTCCACGGTTTCCACGAAGGAGAATTCCAGGAAGCCCAGCTCGTTATAGGCCCGCCACATCAGACCCTGCATGATCCCGGCGACCCACATCGAGGTGATGTAGAGCAGGATGCCGAAGGTCGCGATCCAGAAGTGCCAGTCAACCAGCGCCTTGGAGTGCATGCCTTTGCGCTTCCACAGCCAGGGCACCAAGCAGTACATGGCACCGAAGGAGATGAAGCCGACCCAGCCCAGCGCACCGGAGTGCACGTGGCCGACGGTCCAATCGGTGTAGTGCGACAGCGCGTTCACGGCGCGGATCGACATCACCGGACCCTCGAAGGTCGACATGCCGTAGAAGGCCACGGAGAGGACCAGCATCCGCACGACCGGGTCGGTCCGCAGCTTGTCCCAGGCCCCCGACAGGGTCATCAGGCCGTTGATCATCCCGCCCCAGGACGGCATCCACAACATGATCGAGAAGGTCATGCCCAGCGTCTGCGCCCACTCCGGCAGAGCCGTGTAGTGCAGGTGGTGCGGGCCAGCCCAGATGTAGATGAAGATCAGCGACCAGAAGTGGATGATCGACAGGCGGTAGGAATAGACCGGGCGCTGCACGCGTTTGGGGATGAAGTAGTACATGATCCCCAGGAAGCCGGCCGTCAGGAAGAAGCCCACCGCATTGTGGCCGTACCACCATTGCGTCAGGGCATCCTGCACCCCGGCGAACAGCGAATAGCTGCGCGAGCCGAGGAAGGAGACCGGCATGGCCAGATTGTTGACCACGTGCAGGACGGCAATCGTCACGATGAAAGCCAGGTAGAACCAGTTGGCGACGTAGATGTGCGGTTCTTTCCGCTTCCAGAGCGTGCCCAGGAAGACGAGGAGATAAACCACCCAGACCAGGGTCAGCCACAGGTCGGCATACCATTCCGGCTCGGCATATTCCTTCGATTGGGTAATGCCGATGATGTAGCCGGAGGCGGCGATCACGATGAAGAAGTTATAGCCCCAGAACACGAACCAGGGCCAGATTCCGCCGGCGATCCGGGTCCGGCAGGTACGCTGGACCACATAGAAGGACGTCGCCAGGAGCGCATTGCCCCCGAAGGCGAAGATCACGGCGGAGGTGTGCAGCGGACGCAGGCGACCGAAATTGGTGAAGCCGAACGCCTCGATATTGAGAACCGGGAAGGCCAGCTGCAGGGCGATGATCACCCCGACCAGCAAGCCGGCGATTCCCCAGAACATGGTGGCGATGACGCCCGCCTTGATCAGGTTTTCATTATATTCCCGCTCGTCATCGATCACGCCGCCATTGGCGATAACGCCGACGAGCATGATGATCCCGGTCAGGAAACCGCCGAGGATCAGCCAGGACTGGCCTCTCATGGCGGCATCGGGGGCATAGGCAGCCGCAAAGAGCGACCACAAAGCCCCGAGAGTAGTGATGATAAATACGGCGGCCGTGCTGGGATCGGTCCCGGCCCGGCGAAGCCCTTGAGCGATAGACATTTGCGCCCCCGGATGGCTGTTATTGGCCCGGTGTAGCGCAGATTTCCGCAAAAACTCTATGGCAATTTGTCGCGTGCGACGAAACGGGTCTGCGCCACATCCTTGACGCGCAGTGGAGCACACACCCGGTCGCGTGTCACCACTTGAACATTCCCTCACCTTCGCGCAGACAGATAAGAAAATACGGGAGGAAATAATGGGTTGGTCGCTTTCCATCGACAAGGCGTCGATCAATGACGCCAAGATCGTGCCAACGGGTGAAACCGCACTGAAACCGGGCGAAGCCCGCCTGCGCGTTGACCGTTTCGCGTTGACCGCCAACAACATCACCTATGCCGCCTTCGGTCACGCCATGCGCTATTGGGACTTCTTCCCGGGCGCGGACGGGCGCGGACGCCTGCCGGTCTGGGGATTCGCGGAAATTGTGGAAAACACGGTCGAGGGCCTGACTGTCGGCGAGCGCATCTACGGATATTTTCCCGCCGGCTCCGAACTGATCGTCCAGCCGGGCCGGATCGACGCGCAGCGATTCTTCGACTTGGCGCCGCACCGGGCCGAACTGGCCCCGGCCTACAACACCTATACGCGCTGCGCCGCAGACCCGGCCTGGTCGGAAGCGATGGAGCCGGCGCAGATGGTGCTGCAGCCGCTCTTCATCACGGCCTTCCTGCTCGACCACCATCTGCGCGACATGGCGCAGGGTCCGGTCCTGCTGACCAGCGCCTCGTCCAAGACCGCCATCGCGCTGGCCTTCCTGCTGAAGGCCGCGGGCAAGCCCGCCCATGCCCTCACCTCGACGCGCAATGCGGACTTCGTGACAGGCCTGGATCTCTATGACGGGGTCACGACCTATGACGCGCTGGACGGGCTGACCGGCATGGACCAGGCGGTGATCGTCGATTTCGCAGGCGACTCGAAACTCAACATGGCGCTGCACGAGACCCTGGCCGGCCAGCTGGCGGCGAATATCCGGGTCGGCGGTGCCCATTGGGAGAACAGTGCGCCGCCGAAGGACTTGCCGCCGCCCAAGCCGCAATTCTTCTTCGCCCCGGACGCGGCCCGCGCCCTGATCAAGAGCTGGGGCCAGGACGAGTTCGACCGGGTCTACAAGACCGCCTGGACCAATTTCGCGAACGCGGCGTCGGGCTTTTTCGACTTCACGGGCAGTGAGGGCGACACCGGCTGCCTGGAGACGTATGACGCGCTCATTGCAGGCAAGGTTCCGGCCAAGGCGGCGCTCTACGTAAAGAACTGAGACACGGCGAAAGGCCGGTCAGAGGATATCCCTCAAAGGATACTCTGGCCGGTCTTTTCCCAATCGGCCATGAAGGCTTCCAGGCCGGCATCGGTGAGCTTGTGCTTGACCAGGCCCTTGAGGACGGAGGGCGGCACGGTGGCGACGTCGGCGCCGGCCAGGGCGCATTGCTGGACGTGGTCGGCGGAGCGGATCGAGGCGGCCAGGATCTCGGTCTGGAACCCGTAATTGTCGTAGATGATGCGCAAATTCTCGATCAGCTCCATCCCGTCGACGCCCAGATCGTCGAGGCGGCCGATGAAGGGCGAGATATAGGTGGCGCCGGCCTTGGCTGCGAGCAGGCCCTGATTGGCCGAGAAGCACAGGGTGACATTGGTCTTGATGCCGTCCGCCGTCAGGCCCTGACAGGCTTTCAGCCCTTCAAAGGTGAGCGGGAGTTTCACGGCGACATTGTCGGCCAGGGCCGCCAGCTTGCGGCCTTCGGCCAGCATGGTCGGTGCGTCCAGCGCCGTGACCTCGGCACTGACCGGGCCGGAGACGAGCGCGCAGATTTCCTTCGTCACCTCGATGAAATCGCGACCCGACTTGGCGATCAGGGACGGATTGGTGGTCACCCCGTCCACGAGGCCCGCCTCGTCCAGTTCACGGATGTCAGCCACATCGGCGGTATCAACAAAGAATTTCATGTCTCATCTCCCGGCAGGACACGCTCCGGCTCCGGTGAGCCAGCTTGCACGTCCGCCTAGCATGCGTGTGTGTCAGTTGGATGCCAAGTTGCTGTGTACAGCCTTGCGCATACGGGTCAGGGGAACGCCCACCCCATCCGGGGTGGGTTCATACCAGTCTTCGACCGGCTCATAGCCGGCCGCCTCGTAGAGGTGGGCGCCGGAACGGGTGGCGGCGAGTTCGACATGGGTGAAGCCGGCGGCAGCGGCTTCCGCCTCGCAGCGGGTGAGGATGAGCCGGCCCAGACCTTGGCGGGTGTAGTCGGGATGGGTGTACATGGCGCGCACGCGGGCCGGTTCCGTCTTCGGGTCGAGCGGACGGGAATTGCGGCCGGCGGTGGCATCGCCGCCGAACAGGGTGGCGCGGCGGGACCAGCCTCCGCAGGCAACCAGCGTGTCGCCGGACCAGACGGTGAGATAGGTGCCATCACCGATCAGTTCGCGGTCCACGCCCATGATGTGACGCGAGGCGGCGACTTCAGCCGGGTCGAGATCGGCCGGCAGGAGTGTGGCGATGGACAATTCGACCAGGGCCTCGATGGCGGGAACATCCGGCGCGGTGGCGTGACGCACGATCATGTCAGGAGCTCTCCGGACGATCCGGACGGGTTCAGGCCGGGTTTCGGCATCCAGAATCGCCATGATCAATACCCCGCCGGCTCGACGCGGAAACCGGCCTCGCGCAGCGCGGCCTCTATCCGGTCCATATGGGCGGCATCCTGCGCCTCCAGGGAGATGTCGATATAGGTCACCTTGGCGGGCAGGTCGGAGAAGGTCTTGTGATAGGCCACATCGGTGACATTGCCTTCGGCGCGGGAGATCACCTCGGAGACCTTGGAGAGTTGTCCGGGCACATCGACCAGTTCGATACGCAGGCGCGCCAGACGGCGTGAACGGGCCAGATCCCGCAGGAGCAGCGAGGACAGGAGCCGAGTGTCGACATTACCGCCGGTGAGAACGAGGCCGACTTTCTTGCCCCTGAACCGGTCCGGATCGGCCAGCACGCCGGCCAATCCCGCCGCGCCCGCGCCTTCCGGCAAAACGCGCAGATGGGAGATGAAGAGATTGAGCGCCCGCTCGATCTGGCGCTCATCCACCAGGAGAACATCGTCGAGCAAATCCATCAGGATGGTGCGGGTGGCCGCACCCGGATCGCGCACGGCGATGCCCTCGGCCAGGGTGAAACCGCCGATCGGCCGGCTTGTGCCGTGATAGAGATTGGCGAAGGAGGGAAAGAGGTCGGACTGGACGCCGATCAGCTCGATCCCGGGATTGATGCGCCGGGCGGCGAGACCGCAGCCCGCAGCCAGCCCGCCGCCACCGATCGGCAGGACCAGCGCATCCAGATCGGGGTATTCCGCCAGCATTTCCATGGCCAGGGTGCCCTGCCCCGCCATCACGATCGGATCATCGAAGGGATGGATGAAAACCGCGCCGGTCGCCTCGCTGAGCGAGGTGGCATGTGCCTTGGCCGCGTCGAAATCACTGCCCACAATATCGACCTCGGCCCCCAGGGCGCGGGTCTGGTGAACCTT
>NZLV01000046.1 GCA_002694345.1 Maricaulis sp. | reverse complement strand
TCCACCAGCGCGTTGTCGACCTCGACCGGGCCCTTGAGATTTGCGACGTCGATGAGTGCGCCAAGCGCTCGCGAGTCTTCTGAGGTGGCCGCGGAAATGGCCGTTCCAGTCCGATTTGCAGCCCGACGGTTGATCGCTTCTATCGCGCCAGTAAGCGCGGTACTCACTGATTGCATCATCGAGTTCCTCTTTGCGGAAACCCAGTTCGCCAAGCGCCAGTTCTTGTGCGTTCGCATTTGGAACCCAGTGCTCATCGATCGGGGTGGGTGAGAGATGGATTTGTTTATCCATGTGATGTTCTTTTTGGGCTGTCGCATCAGCCGGCACAGCGGGTGTCGCCTTGTCCGCGACAGGGGTTGCACCCGCAGCAGGCGTTCCAGGCAACCTGATGCAATAGCGGTTGGCGGTCTGTCCTCGTTTGGGAAGAATTTGTGGCGTTGAAGTGATCCAGCCGGTCTTCGACAGTCTTCCGATCGCCCGGTTCACGGTTTGACGCGAGATCCCAAGTTCGCGAGCCAGTCTCGATTGGGAAGGAAAGCACTCTCTGCTCTTGGCATTTGCGTAGCTTGCCAGGGCGATGACCACGCGAAGGTCTGTGACATTCAGCTGAGGATCAGCGGCTATCTCAGAGGGCAGGATGGATAGGGGTGGCATGATTTCAGCCGCCGCGGCAGCTTGCCGATGTGTTGGAACGCTTTTGTCCTTCGATCCAATCGAACAAATCGCCTTGCTCGTAAAATACGCGTGATCCGATTTTTACGAAATCTGGCCCTTCGCCCGAGACCCGCCATTTGGCCAGAGTGTTTGTGGCCACGCGTAGACGCAAAGCGGCCTGGTCGGGAGAGAGAAGTTGTGGGTTGGAGTTCATGATGCATCCTTGTTCGTAGCCAACAATGACTGTGTAACGCGGGCCAAGGATGTGCGTTTAGGTCCAAGCCGGGAACCTCGTTTTTTACACCAATAAATCGGCCGGATATTGGCGTAATAATCGGAATTCAGTAAAAAAATCAATATTTTTCAATACGCTATTCGTCAATTGGGGTGCCTTGTGCCACCATGAATCGGCGATATGCATCGAATGGATGAACTTGAAAACTGAATGGGTGCAGTCTGGTGTCCAGGCCGGCCGCCTGCTCAGCTTCAATGAAATTGGAAACTGCGATCACATGTCGCCGCAAATTCGAAATCGTTGCCTTGGCGAGCTTGTCTAGGGTGATGTCGCTCCTGGGTGTTGCTTTGAAGCCTAGTTCCAGGAGTTCAGTGACAAATCGGGTGCCGCCATTCCTTTGGGTGGGCACCAGATCCTTGCCTCGGATTCCGCGGTCCCATCTTGCCCGCAGCCATGTCGTGACCGCGGATTGGGCACATTCTGTTGTTTCTGGAAAACGTGGGCGTCCAGGACCTACTGGGTTGGGTAACTCCCTTTCGTGATCGAAGGTCGCAATTCTCAGGACTTCGAGCAGGCCGGGAAACTCGGAAATTGAAATTTCGAGGATTTCTTGTCTGCGAGCTCGCGGACGAGAGCGGGCATAGTAATTTTCATTGTAGTCCGCAAAGCGTTCCCACAGGGAAGCAAAACCGGGTGAGGCGTCATTGTTTCTGTAGGCAAATTCCTTGAACTTGATAACGAGCGCTTCGATCAGGTCGGCGAATTCCTTCAGGTCATTGAAATATTTCACCCTCTCTTCGTTCCTGCTTTTGCTCGCAGGGTAAAGCAGCCGGTATCGCATCTCCACGGCAACGCGTTGGAGTGTTGGTGCCAGCTCCTGAGGGTCGGCATCCGCGTATTTGGAAAGCTTCACCCATTTCGACCGGGGTGTTTCCGCTGCGACTTCTTCGGCGATGGCCTCTCGACGCAGCGCAGCCTCCGATTTCGGGAGATTCATGAGCCTTGCAGCCCGAGCCTTGAAGTCTGCATCGTCGTCTTCGATGCGGTTAGAGTCGTGGTCTTGTGCCATAGGGCAAATGGACTAGAGAAAGTCGTCCTCGTCCATAGGCAAGCGGAAATGTGCGCCCATGGTGCGCCCACGATGCTGCGGCACCCAAGCGCAATCCGTCATAACTTATTGAAATAACTGGTGCCGGCTGAGGGACTCGAACCCCCGACCCCCTGATTACAAATCAGGTGCTCTACCAGCTGAGCTAAGCCGGCACGCGGGATGACGAAGCATCGGGCCCGCTTGTACAGACAGGAGGCGGGGGAGGCGAGCGGGTTTTTCAGGTCGCCCGCCGCCCGCCTTCAGTCGGGTGCCACGGCCTCGCATGTCCGACCCGGAGGGCGTTGCGTCCGGCCTTGGCACGATGGGTCCGGGGCTCAGTCTTTCACGGCGACCGAATCCATCACGCTGAGCAGGACGCTCATCACGATGAAGCCGACCAGGGTGTGGCTGGCATCCAGGACCAGCAGCAGGACCGGCTGCAGCGCATAGATGGCGCCATAGGCCTGGGCCAGAAGGACAAAGCCCGCCCAGAAGAAGACCGCCCATTTGATCGATGCGGTCAGCCCCTCGGCCTTTACCGCCTTCAGGGCCGTGGCCAGAAAGCCGGCAAACAGCAGGCACTGGATCAGGCCGGCCGTCATGGCCGGGGCCATCACGGCTTCCATGCGGGCCTCGTCGGCTTCGACAAATCCCCACAGTCCGAACCAGAGATCGGCGAAGAGCGCGCCATACCACAGCGCCCCCACCATCCAGAAGGCAAGGCCCGCCACCAGAACGGCGAGCGGGTTCAATCCCAGAATTCGCGGCATTTCCTGTTTCCTCCCCCATGCCGGGCCTGTATGTCTCGCCCGGTCAGGCAGACTCGTCTTCGAGCCGCCTTTCAGACCGCCGAGTTTATCCCGTTTTTCGCGCGAGAGAAGAAAATCGAAATGGCCCGCATACTGATCACCAGCGCTCTGCCCTACATCAATGGCGTCAAGCATTTGGGGAATCTGGCCGGGTCGATGCTGCCGGCCGATGTCTATGCCCGCTTCCATCGCCTGATGGGCCATGATGTCCTCTTCATCTGCGCCACCGATGAGCATGGCACGCCGGCCGAATTGGCCGCCGCGGATGCCGGCATGGATGTGCGCACCTATTGCGACGAGCAGCACGATATCCAGAAGCGCGCCGGAGACGGGTTCTCGCTGAGCTATGATTATTTCGGCCGCACCTCGAACCCGCCGAATATCCGCCTGACCCAGCACTTCGCCGAGGTTCTGGAGGAGAAGGGCCTGATCGAGGAGCGGATCGAGCACCAGGTTTTCTCCATTGATGATGACCGCTTCCTGCCGGACCGTTATGTGGAGGGCACGTGTCCGCATTGCGGGTTCGAGCGCGCCCGCGGTGACCAGTGCGACAATTGCGGCCGCCTGCTGGAACCGACCGATCTGAAAGAGCCGTATTCCAAGATTTCCGGCTCGAAGAATCTGGAAGTGCGCGAGACCAAGCACCTCCACCTCCTTCAGACCAAGATGGAAGGCCAGATCCGCGACTGGGTCGATGCCGCCGATGGCTGGCCGTCGCTGGCCAAGTCCATTGCCTACAAGTGGCTGGATGAAGGCCTGCGTGACCGCTCCATCACCCGCGATCTGAAATGGGGTGTGCCGGTGACCAAGGGCGGCGCGCCGCGTGAGGGCTTCGAGACCAAGGTCTTCTATGTCTGGTTCGATGCGCCGATCGGCTATATCGGCGCCAGCGAGGAATGGGCGCAGGTCAATGGCGGCGACTGGGAGAGCTGGTGGCGCACTGACAAGGGCGCGGACGACGTCACCTATGTCCAGTTCATGGGCAAGGACAATGTCGCCTTCCACACCGTTTCCTTCCCGGCCACCATTCTGGGCTCGCAGGAGCCCTGGAAGACGGTCGACAAGCTGAAAGCCTTCAACTGGCTGACCTGGTATGGCGGCAAATTCTCCACCTCGGAAAAGCGCGGCGTCTTCATGGACCAGGCGCTGGACCTTCTGCCGGGCGATTACTGGCGCTGGTATCTCACCGCCAATGCCCCGGAAGGCTCGGACTCTGCCTTCACCTGGGAGCATTTCCAGTCGCTGATCAATTCCGACCTGGCCAATGTGCTGGGCAATTTCGTCAACCGGATCACCAAATACACCGCCTCCAAGTTTGACGGTCAGGTGCCGGCCACCGGCGAGTGGGGCGAGGCGGAAGACTGGATCGCCGCCGAGCTGGAACAGCGCCTGCCGGCCATCATCGCCAATATGGAGGCGATGGAATTTCGCAAGGCGGCCTCCGAGGTTCGCGCGGTCTGGGCTGCGGGCAATGAGTACCTCACCAAGGCGGAGCCCTGGGTGAAGTACAAGACGGACGTCGACGCCGCCGCCATCGGCGTGCGCACAGGTCTCAACCTGGTCGTCCTGTTCGCCATCCTGGCCCAGCCCTTCATCCCCAATGCCGCTGCCAATGTGCTCGACGCGCTGGGCGTGCCGGAGGACAGACGCTCCTGGCAGTTCGGTGACGACATGAAAGCCCTGCTGGACGCGCTCCCGCACGGTCACGCCATCGAGCCGCCCGCCGTGCTTTTCGCCAAGATCGAGGATGCGCAAGTGGCGGAATGGTCCGAACGCTTCGGCGGGTCGGAAGGCTAGGGGGATGCCGATGAAAGCCTTTGCCCTTGCCCTGGCACTCAGCCTGACCGCCGGCCTGCCCGTTGCCGCCCAGACCGATCCGGACTGGCGCGCCGCTGACCCGGAAGACCTCCTCCTCATCGACGTGGAGGATGGCACCATCGTCATCGAACTGGCCGACTGGATCGCGCCGAACCATGCCGACCGCATGCGCCAGGCTGCCCGAGACGGTTTCTTTGATGGGCAGAGCTTTTATCGCGTGATCGACGGGTTCGTGGCCCAGGGTGGGCGCGGTGAGGAAGCCGACAGTATCGAGCTGCCGCAATACCCGGCGCTCACCGGCGAGTTCACAGTGCCCGCTGACAGCGTCACCTTCACGTCCATGATCGACCAGGATCTCTACGCGCCGACCGTGGGGCATGTCCGCGGCATGCCGGCCGCGATGAATGATGAGGGCAGCGAGGTCTGGCCGATCCATTGCCCGGGCACGGTGGCCATGGCCCGCAATAATGATCCCGACACGGGCGATGTGGAGTTCTACATCGTGATCGGGCAGGGGCCGCGCCATCTGGACCGTATCATGTCGGTTTTCGGCCGCGTGATTGACGGGATGGAGCATGTCCAGGCCCTGCAGCGGGGCAATCCGGCCGTGAATTCCGGCGTCATCGCCGATCCGGACGCTCGCGACACCATCCTCTCCATGCGCGTCGCTGCCGATCTGCCGGCCGACGAACAGCCCCATTATGAAATCCTGCGCACGGACAGCCAGGCCTTTGCCGAGGCCAAGGCCGCGCGCCGCAACCGCACCCATGACTTCTTCTTCGAAACCCCGCCGCCGGTGATCGAGGCCTGTCACATGCCCGCACCGGTGCGCCAGGTGGAGGCCGCACAGTGACGACCAAGCTGGAACCCCTCGACATCGTCAGCCTCGCCATGGAGTGCGAGAGCCTGGATGACCTCACCCCGGTGCTGGAACAGGCCGCCGCCTCCCAGGACCCGTGGGTGATCAATGCCGGCATCCTGGCGATCGGCCACGCCGCCCGCCGCTTCAAGAGCTTTCCGCTCGCCATGAAGCAGAGCCTGTGGTCGCGCGTTCACGACTTCCCGGACCACGCCTCCAATCTGCGGGGCACCTGCCTGACCGCCCAGGATGATATCGATCATTTCAAAGCCAAGGGGATCTGATCCATGGCCGGCGACGGGTTCTCGACTGCGGAACTCGACCGCCTGACCCGGGCGGGCCGGCTCTTGCTGGAAGCCGAGGACCGGCTTCCCGTCCTCCGGACCATCGCCTGGGACCGCAGCCATGCCGAGGCCTTCTTCGCCTCCGGTGAGCGCGAACTGCCCGACCCCGTCTATCCGCACATCGATCCGGAGCCGTCGCTGGAGCGCATTGCCGAGGCGCGCCGCCTGATCGATGGCGACAGTCCGGTGCATGACTGGCTGCTGCGCCTGTGCGAGACCTTCACCGATACGGCGCGTCTGCTCGCCGCCGCCGGGACGGCCGAGTTCAACACCTATTCCCGCCGCCTCTATGGCGATGCCTCCAGCCCGATCGCGGATGGCAAGCGCACCGCGCTCGACCTGGCCTTGCGGCTGGATGATGTCCTGGCCGATTTCGACACCGCCGCCATCCGCCTGGAACCGCCGGAGAGCCTGACCGCCCACGAGCTGAAGGCGCGACTGGATGTGGAATTGCCTGAGGTCTTCGGCAAGGCGGCCCCGCGCGTCGAGGTGACGCTGCAGGTCTCTGCCAAGGCCGCGGCCGGCCGTGACTATATCAAGCTGCGCGAGGATGCGGCCTTTTCCGATCTCGATGTGATCCAGCTCCTCCAGCACGAGGCCTATATCCACATCGCCACCAGCCAGAACGGTCTGCGCCAGACGCATTTCCCGATCCTGGCGGAAAGCCATCCCGGCAATGCCCGGACCCAGGAAGGGCTCGCCGTCTTTGCGGAATTCATTTCCGGCGCCCTGGATCCGCGCCGCTTCCGCCGGCTGGCCGACCGCGCGATTGCCATCGACATGGCGCAGCAGGGCGCCGACTTCATCCAGTTGTTCAACTTCTTCCGGGAGCGGAATACGGCCGACCGCCCCATTGAGGCCTTCGAGAGTGCACGCCGGGTCGTGCGCGGCGGCCTGACTTCAGGTGGAGCACCTTTTACCAAGGATTCCATATATTTGGGCGGACTTCTGGAAGTTCACAATTACCTTCGGGCGGCGGTGCGTGCCGGCGATGCCGGCCTGATCCGCCTGCTTTTCGTGGGCAAGATGGACCTGGGCGATCTCGATGCCATGCAGCAGCTCCACTCGGCCGGCCTGATCACCGATCCGGTCCTCCTGCCGCCCTGGGCGCGGGATTTGCGCTATCTGCTCTCCTACCTGGCCTATTCCACCTTCCTCAACGAAATCTCCTTGCGCGACGTGACCTCGCGATACGAGCATTTGTTCGGAGACGGCGGCGATACCGCCTAGCGCCAGTCCTTGCGGCTGAGCCAGAGGATGGCCAGTGCGAAGACGATCACGCCGCCGATCAGACCGGTCTTGATGACGAACTCCGTCCGGGCCGGGTCGGAGGCCATCACATTCACCGGCATCAGCCAGGGGAAATAGATGCCCTTGTCGGCGCTGGTGGCCGCCACGGCCACGAAAGTACCGCCAATCCCGGCCGAAACCGGTACGGCAAAACTGCGAAAGCGCATCGCCAGCGTCCACTGGATCGCGATCACCAGCAGGCCCGACATCAGGATCTGGGAATACAGGCGCCAGGCCAGTCCCGGATCATAGTCACCCATCACGGCCACCGAGCCGGGCACCAGCATACCCGCCATCGGCGCCGCCCAGCTCGCCAGGGCCACAGCCAGGCTCACCGCTGCCATCAGCAGCAGGGCGAGGATGGCCTTGGCCAGAAAGACCTGCCAGCGCGGCACAGGCAGGCCCAGCGTGTGTGTCCAGGTGCCCGGGCCATGCTCCAGTTGCGCCATCAATGCGGTCAGGCCGATGGCCGACATCGGCATCAGGAAGAAGGCCCACACCGCCGCGCCACTGATCGTCAGCATCGTCCACTCGCTGGGGCCTTCGCCGCTCGCCACGATCAGCATGCCCAGCAGGAAGACCATGACCGGCGGCGTCGCGGCCACCAGCAGGAGCAGGGAGCGTCTCAGTTTCAGGGCTTCGGCCAACAGGATCCGGATCATGCCGCCACCGCCTTTCCGGATAAGTCCGGCCGGGTCAGGGTCAGGAAGGTCGATTCCAGATCGGCCTCCTCCAGGTGCAGGGCGGACACCGCGCAGCCGGCCTCGACCAGTGCGGTGTTGAGGGCCGCGATCGCTTGTGGCGCACGGGGAAATTGCCCCGTCAGCGTATAGCGCTCGCCATCACAGACCCATTGGCCGGGCGCGAAGGCCTCGATGACCGGTGCGGCCTGTTCAGCTGGGCCGGCCTCGATGATCAGGCGAGCCTGTTGCTGTTCGGCCAGGGCCTTCAAAGACCCGTCGAACAGGACATGACCGTTCTGCAGCAGGCCGACATGGGTGGCGATATGCTCCACCTCGCTCAGCAAGTGGGAGGACATGAAGATCGTCGCGCCGGTCCGCTCCGGCAGGTCGCGGATCAGCTCGCGCATGTCGCGGATCCCCGCCGGGTCCAGTCCGTTGGTTGGTTCGTCCAGGATGAGGAGTTCGGGACGGGTCAGTAGGGCCCGCGCCAGGCCGATCCGCTGGCGCATGCCCAGGGAATACTGGCCGACGCGGCGATGGGCCTGGGCCGTCATGTCGACAATCTCCAATACTTCGTCGAGCCGGGCCTTCGGCGTGTTCAGCATCTGGCGCGTGACCTCGAGATTTTCCCGGCCGGTCAGATTGGGAAACAGGGCCGGGTTCTCGATGATGGCACCGACACTGGCCAGGGCGCGCCGGCGCTGGCGCACGACGCCCGACCCACCAATGGAGATCCGGCCCGAGCGGGGGCGGATCAATCCCATGGCGCAGCGGATGGCCGAGGTCTTGCCGGCACCGTTGGGACCGAGAAACCCGTAGATCGCGCCTTTCGGCACGCTCAGCGATACCGAGTCCAGGGCCGTCAGCCGCCCATAGCGAAGCGTGACATTGTCGAATTGAAGAACGCTCTGTGTCATGCGGCCAACCTAGCGCCGCCGCTTCAAGCTGCAGCGGGGATTGTCGGTGCGCCTGTCCCGCGACCCTGCCTGCAACCGCGAAGACACATTGACCTTTGCCCGGCGGCCCGTTCGAATGCACGCAACATCGAACAAGGGGATGAGTTCAATGACACGGCATCTGCTCGCTTTGACGACGGCTATGGGTTTGGCGCTGGGGAGTGCGGGTTTCGCCGCGGCCCAGGACTATGCGGGCAATGATGCCCTGCGCGCGGCGATCACCGCCGACTACGAGGCCAATCTGGAAGGCCTCTACCGGCATTTCCACGCCCATCCGGAACTCTCCCACCAGGAACACGAAACCGCTGCCCGCCTGGCCTCCGAACTGCGCGCGCTGGGTTATGATGTGACCGAGGGTGTCGGCGGTACCGGTATTGTCGCGGTGCTGGAGAATGGTGAGGGCCCGACCCTCATGCTGCGCGCCGACATGGACGGGCTTCCGGTCCCGGAACAGACGGGTCTCTCCTATGCCTCCACGGACACGGATGTTGACCATCGCGGCGTTGAAAACCCGGTCATGCATGCCTGCGCCCACGATACCCACATGACGGCCCTCGTTGGCGCGGCCCGTCAGCTGATCGAAAACCAGGATGACTGGTCCGGCACGCTGGTCCTGATCGGCCAGCCGGCCGAGGAATTGGGTGAGGGCGCCATTGCCATGATCGAGGATGGCCTGTTCGAGCGCTTTCCGACGCCCGACTTCAACCTCTCCTTCCACACCTTCTCCGCGATCCCGACCGGCACCATCACCTATGTGCCCGGCTATGCGATGGCCAATGTCGACAGTGTCGACATCTATGTGCACGGCCGTGGTGGCCACGGCGCTTATCCGCACACCACCAAGGACCCGATCTATCTGGCCTCGATGATTGTCGTGAACCTGCAATCCCTAGTCTCGCGCGAGCTCTCCCCGCTTGAGCCCGGCGTGGTCACGGTCGGTGCCTTCAATGCCGGTGCCAAGCACAACATCATTTCCGACCAGGCCCATCTCCAGCTGACCGTGCGGTCCTACTCTGACGAAACGCGCGAGCTGCTCCTGTCCGGTATCGAGCGTATCGCCCACGCCCAGGCCGCCGCCTACGGCCTGCTGGAATCCGAATATCCCACGGTCGAGGTCGAGGAGATC
>NZLV01000246.1 GCA_002694345.1 Maricaulis sp. | reverse complement strand
GGCCGGGCCAGCCTGACCATCATGCCGCCCTATGCCGGCGAAGCCGAAGTGGTGATTGCCAGCGACCGGGTTCTGGAGACCCGCACGATCAGCCTGCCCGAAGGCGGCGGCGAGATCGATTTCCGGGTCACGGAAGACTGGGGCGCCGGCGTCTACGCCATGGTGACCGTCTACACGCCCCGCGACCCGGTGAACCGCCCGGCGCCGCGCCGCGCGGTCGGGGTGGCCTACCTGCCGGTCGACACAGCGGACCGGACCCTTTCGGTCAGCTTTGACGTGCCGGAGCGCATCCAGCCGCGCCAGACGCTGGCGCTGGACCTCCAGATCGACGGTCCGGTCCGTTCCGGTGCCTATGTCACCGTGGCGGCTGTGGATGAGGGCATTCTGGCGCTGACCCGCTTTGCCTCGCCCGATCCGCAATCCTGGTATTTCGGCCAGACGGCCCTCGATGTGGACCTCTATGATGATTACGGGCGCCTTCTGGACCCGAACCAGGGCGCAGCGGCTCCCGTCCGCCAGGGCGGCGACCAGATTGGTGGGGCCGGCCTCACCGTCGTGCCGACGCGCACCGTGGCCTTGTTCTCCGGCCCGGTTGAAGTCGGTCGGAACGGGCAGGCGCAGGTCTCTCTGGACATTCCCGATTTCAATGGCGAATTGCGGCTCATGGCGGTGGCCTGGACCGGCCGTGCCGTCGGCCAGGCGGCCCAGCCGCTGACCGTGCGCGATGATGTACCGGCCGAGCTCATCCTGCCGCGCTTCCTGGCGCCGGGTGATGTCTCGACGGCCACGCTGACCATCGACAATGTCGACGGAGCAGCAGGGGCTTACACCGCCCGTCTGACCGGGTCCGGGCCGGTGGCGCTGGACCAGTCCGACACGGTCGACCTGGCCGCGGATGAACGGGCCGACCGCCGTTATCCGTTGAGCGGGAACACCGCAGGGATCGGCGAAGTGGGTCTGGGGATCAGCGGGCCCGGAGGCTTTGATGTCTCGCGGTCCTATCCGATCCAGGTCCGCCCGGCCTGGCTGGCCTCGACCGATGTGGTCCGCGGCCGAGTGATGCCGGGCGCTAGCTGGACCCTGTCGGCCGATGCGCTCGCCGGCTATCTGGACGGATCCGCCAGCCTGTCGCTGAGCTTCTCGCCGACGCCGCTGGATGAGGCGGCCCTGCTTCAGTCCCTCAACCGTTACCCCTATGGCTGCGGTGAGCAGATCACCAGCCGGGCCTTGCCGCTGCTCTATGCGATGCCGCTGGCGCGCGCGGCCGGTCTGGACGGTCCGGAAGGGGCCCGGGCAGAGATTGATGCCGCTATCGGCACTCTGCTCTCCCGTCAGGGCGGGGACGGCGTGTTCGGTCTTTGGCGCGTGGGTGACCGCGCAGCCCGGCCCTGGATCGGCGTCTACATGACCGACTTCCTCACCCGGGCGCGGGAAGCGGGTCACACCGTACCCGACGCGGCGCTGGAGCGGGCCTATGCCACACTCGATCACATGGCGGCGGGCGAGATGTGGCGCGTGCCAGGCTATGACACGTCCATCTATCGCTGGTCCCGCCAGACCGACACGACAGAGCGTCTGAACGACCGCACCGCGGCCTATGCGCTCTACGTGCTCGCGCGGGCAGGCCGGGCCGATCGCTCGCGTCTGCGCTACATGCATGATGAGCGGCTGGACGAGATCGCGAGCCCGCTGGCTCGGGCCCAGATCGCGGCGGCGCTCTATCTGATCGGAGATCAGGCCCGCACTGTTTCCGCCATGGATGCCGCCGAGGCTGCGCTGGGCTTCGAGAATCCGGGCAATTACTACCAGTCCGCCCGGCGTGATCTCGCCGGCGTGCTGGCCCTGGCTGCCGAGATCGGTGATGCTGAGCGGGTGGCGCGGCTGGCCGAACAGGTCGCGGCCGACCTGCCGGAACCCTCCCGTCTCAATACGCAGGAGAAGGCCTTCCTTCTCTTTGCGGCCCGGGCCCTGGCCGGGGATGAGGGCGTTGATGTTTCCGCCCCGGACGGGCTCACCTCGGAAGGCCCGGGACAGTTCGCCCTCACGGCAGACGATCTGGCAACGGATCGGGCTTTCACCGTGACCAGCGATACGCCGGTCTGGGTGACCCAGACGGCCCATGGCCAGTCCCTGACGCCGCCGCTGGCCGTCAGCGAAGGCGTGGCCGTCCAGAAGCGTGTGCGCCGTCTGGATGGATCGCCCGTAGACCTGGGCGCTCTGGTGCAGGGGGATCGCCTGCTGATCGACATCACGCTCGCGCCGCAGTCGGAACGTCTCATGCCGGTCATCGTCGAGGATCTCCTGCCGCCGGGCTTCGAGATCGAAGCCGTGGTGGATCCCGCAGATGCCGGCCGGACAGGTCCCTATGCCTGGCTCGGCCGGATCAACGCGCCCCGTGTGGCCGAGGCGCGTGATGACCGGTTCGTGGCGGCCATCGATCTGCGCAATCGGCGTGCCGAACGCATCGCCTATCTGGTCCGGGCTGTCACGCCGGGTGAGTACACGCTTCCGGGCGTGGTGGTGCAGGACATGTATTCCGTCGACACCTTCGCCCGATCCGACACCGGACGGGTCGTCATCGCACCGCGTGGCTGATCGTGTTCGGACTGCACCGGATATATTGGGCCGGTGTCCTGGCGCTCGGCCTGCTCGTCGGGCTGCTGGCGCTTGATCGCCAGTTTCCGCCGCCGCTGGAGGCCGCCCTGCAGGAGGTCTCCACGGTCGTGCGGGATCATGACGGCCAGGTGTTGCGGGCTTTTCCCGTCGCAGAAGGGCGCTGGCGTCTGGCGGCCGATCTGGACCGGATCGATCCGGATTTCATCGCGGCACTCCTGGCCTATGAGGACGAGCGCTTCTACCAGCATCCCGGCGTCGATCCGCTGGCCCTGCTGCGCGCCAGCCGGGACAGCCTGTTCGCCGGCCGGATCGTTTCGGGCGGGTCGACGATCACCATGCAGCTGGCCCGTTTGCTGGAACCGCGCGAGCGGACCCTGGGCGCCAAACTCTTCCAGATGCTGCGCGCCGTGCAGCTGGAGCTGCGCTATTCCAAACGGGAAATCCTGGAAGCCTATCTCACCCTGGCGCCCTATGGCGGCAATCTGGAGGGGGTGAGGGCGGCCAGCTGGGCCTATTTCGGGCGGGAGCCCGATACCCTCGCGATCGAACAGATTGCGCTTCTGCTCGCCTTGCCCCAATCGCCGGAGGCGCGACGCCCGGATCTGCGTCCGGAAGCCGCCCGTCAGGCGCGAGGATTTGTTCTGGACCGCCTGGTTGATGTCGGCCTGGCCCGGTCCGGTGCGTCTCGGGATGCCGCCCTCGACCCGGTTCCGACCCGGTCAGGCTTCCCGGCCGATGCCTGGCATGCTGCGGCCGACTTGCGGGCAGCGCGGCCGGAGGCGCACGACATCGTCTCCACGCTCGACATCAATCTGCAGCGCATGGTGCAGGAGGAGTTGCACCTGGCTGCGTCGGAAACACCGGACGATGTCCAGTTCGCGGTCCTCATCGTGGAGACCGGCTCCCGGTCCGTCCGGGCCCTGGCAGGGTCGGCCAGCCGGGCCCGTCCGGGCGGCTGGATCGACCTCACCGACCGTCCCCGCTCGCCGGGCTCGACGTTGAAACCCTTCATCTACGGCATGGCCTTTGACGATGGACTGGCTGCCGGCGGCACCCGCATCGCAGATCTTCCGCGCCGTTTTTCCGGCTACCAGCCTGACAATTTCGACCGCCGTTTCCGGGGCGATGTCACCATTGCGGAGGCGCTTCAGCATTCGCTCAACGTGCCGGCCGTGACCGCCCTGGATGGTGTCGGTGCGCGTCGCTTCAATGCGGTGCTCGGTTTTGCCGGAGCCCGGCCGGAGCGTCCGCGATCCGCCGGTCAGGACAGTGGTCTGGCCGTGGCGCTGGGCGGCGCAGGCCTGACGGTACGCCAGATCGCCAGCCTCTATGCCGCCCTGGGCGATGGCGGCGAGGCGCGTCCTTTGCGCTGGTTCGAGGATGAGGCGGATGTGAGCCCCGGCTATCCGGTGCTCAGCGCGGAATCGGCGGATGAGATTCTCGATATTTTGCGGCGGGCGCCGCATCCGGGCGGCCGCATGCCGGCTGTCCTGGCCCGCAATGCGCCGGACGTCGCCTTCAAGACCGGCACCTCTTACGGCTTCCGGGACGCTTGGGCGGCCGGGATCGCCGGCGGCTACACGATCGTGGTGTGGACCGGCCGGGCAGATGGCGCACCGCGCGAGGGCGTGACCGGCCGGGAAGGCGCCTTGCCGCTCCTGTTCCGTCTGGCAGACGGGATCGGCCGGATCGATCCGGACGGCATGGCGGGTCATGAGGGGCGCGATCCCTTGCCGGAGACGCCGGGGCCGCTCGCGGATTTCCAGGCCGACCCGGCCCCGCACATCCTGTTTCCGCCGGACGGTGCGGAAGTGTGGGCCGACCGTGCGGGACGCGGCTTCGTCCTGTCGGCCCAGGCTGACGGAGAGCTCGACTGGTATGCCGATGGTGAGCGGGTCAGCCGCAATGCGATGGGCGAGCCGGTCTGGGTGCCGCCGGGACCGGGCTTCTACTCGGTGACGGCGATCGACCCGCAGGGCCGCAGGGCGCGCTCCCGGGTTCGCATCCTGTCCGACAGTTGAGCCGGGCCGGACCGGGGACAGCGTCGCGGGCTTGCGCACGGGAGCCGGACAGGGAAGTCTTCGCTCCAGGACTTCGGGGAGTTGTCATCATGTTGCGCCAGATCCTTCCGGCGGCTTGTGCCGCCTTTCTCTCTGCCTCTGTTGCCCTGGCCGATGAGCCGGGAGAATGGGCGCTCGTCATCCATGGCGGGGCGGGCGTGATCGAGCGGGGCGCGATGACCCCGGAAACCGACGCGGCGTACCGGGCAGCCATGCAGGCCGCGCTGGATCGCGGCGAGGCTGTCCTGGATCAGGGCGGATCCTCGCTCGACGCGGTTGTGGCAGTGATCCACGGCCTGGAAGACGATCCCCTGTTCAATTCGGGCCGTGGCGCGGTCTTCACCGCAGCCGGGCGCAATGAGCTGGATGCCTCCATCATGGATGGCGCGACGCTGAATGCCGGCGCTGTGGCCGGTGTCACCCAGGTTCGCCATCCGATTTCCCTGGCGCGTGCCGTGATGGACAATTCGCGCCATGTCATGCTGCAGGGCGAGGGCGCGGAAACCTTCGCCCGGGAGCAGGGTCTGGAGATCGTCGAGCCTGCCTGGTTCTTCACCGAACGCCGCTGGGCTTCGATGGAGCGGGCCCTGATCAGCCTCGGCCTGCCGGTCCCGCCGCGCCCGGAAGGGGCGCCGGATCCCGAGCCGGTCGATCATGGTGCGCTGGAGCGTGATGCCCGCGAACACCGTTTCGGCACGGTCGGTGTCGTGGCTCTGGACCGCGATGGCAATATCGCGGCGGGAACGTCCACGGGCGGCACCACCGCCAAGCGCTGGGGACGGGTCGGTGACAGCCCGATCATCGGGGCTGGTACCTATGCCAATAATGACAGTTGCGGCGTGTCGGCGACCGGGACTGGCGAGTATTTCATCCGCCTGACCGTCGCGGCCCGCATTTGTGCCCTGGTGGAGCTGCAGGGCTTGTCGCTGCAGGACGCGGCTGACCAGGTCATCCAGGACGAGCTGACGGCCATGCAAGGCGATGGCGGTATCGTGGCGCTGACGGCTGACGGGGACATCGCCTGGAGTTTCAACACGCCGGGCATGTACCGGGCCCGCCAGTCGGAAGGTGGCACCCCGGTGGTCGCGATTTATGGGGATGAGGACTAGGCATGAGCACGTCCGAACCGCAAATCACCGTCAATCGTCTCTTCTGCACGCCACTGATCGAGGTCCGCCTGCCTCAGGCCGAGACCCTAGTGCCGGCCTTGCGCGAGGTGATCATGGCGCAGCGGGCCCGCTCTCCAGGCGTTCGGCGGTCCAATATCCATGGCTGGCACTCCGACATCGAAATGCTGCACTGGGGCGGCGAACCGGCCATGACCCTGGCGCGCGAGACCATGCAGGCCTGCGGCCGCTTCACCAGCGACATCAATGGCGCGCAAGGGCAGTCGCGCTATGAAATGGGGATCGAGATGTGGGCGAATGTCTCGCCCGCCGGCGCATCCAACCAGATGCATGCCCATCCCGGCTCCTTCTGGTCGGCCAGTTTCTATGTCGATGATGGCGGGGACCAGGAAGAGGGGGCGTTTGTCGCCCAGGATCCGCGTTTCCCCATGATCCGCATGGTGGCGCCCGATCTCGTCTTCCAGGACGAGAATGGCGAGAAGCAATTATCTCAGTTCCGGGTGCGTCCCGAGCCGGGCAAGCTGGTCATTTTCCCGTCCTGGCTGATGCATGCCGTGCGGCCCCACAAGGGACCGCGCGAGCGCATTTCCATCGCCATGAACATTCTGGCCCTGCCGGCGCCGCCGCCGGGCGCGGGCTAGAGGATCGAGCTCTCGCCGCGCGTGAAATAGGCGCTGTCCGCCTGCATTTGCGCGATGATGTGATCGAAGGCGGCACGCACGCGACCGCTTTTGCGTACGGTCTCGTGGGCCACCACCCACAGGTCCAGCGATGTGGTGAATTCCGGCAGGATGCGCTCGACATTGTCGCAATGACGCGCCAGCCGGTGGGAGGTCACACCCACACCGAAACCGGCCTCGATCCCCTTCAGGTGACTGGCCGGACTGTTCGCCTTGAACGAGATGTTCTTGGGCACAACGGCCGAGCCGGACACGGAGGAGGGCCAGCCGAAGAAGTCACCGACCGTCCAGCCGACACAGGCATGGTCGGCGAGGTCTTCCACCTTCTCCGGGCGGCCATACTCTTCCAGATAGGATTTGGCGGCATACAGGCCCGCGCCGACGGTGGCGCCACGGCGGCCGATCAGGCTTTGCTGAGTGCCCGGCCCATTCCATCGCAAGGCAATGTCGGCTTCCCGGTCCGCCAGATTGGCGGAGTGATTCTTGATGGCGATCTCGATGCCGATCTGCGGATTGGCCCGCTGGAAGGAGGCGAGGGCGCGGGGCAGCCAGTCGGCCCCCAGTCCTTCTGAGGCCGAGACCACCACCAGACCGGACAGGGATTGGTCCTGGGCGATCACGGCCCGCTCGATGGCGGACGCCTCCTCGCGCATGCGCTTGGCATGGGCCACGACTTTCTGTCCCAGAGCCGTCAGGCGCGATTGCCCCTGGTCCCGGTCAAACACCGGTTCACCGAAACGCTGTTCCAGCGCCTGCAGGCGTCGGGTCACAGTGGGTTGGCTGACGCCCAGCTGCTGAGCTGCGGCGGTCAGGCTGCCAGCCTCGGCGACGGCGAGGCAAACAAGATAGTCGGACCAGTCATCCATACGTTTTTGTATTCAGCGCATCCTGAATCGTCAATTTCATTCGCAGAACTCAGTTCTAAAACTAAACGCTGTTCACATTGGAGGTTTCGAGATGCGCGCGCTCTCTGCTGCGGTCGCCATGGCGGCCGTGTTTTCGTCTGCGGGTTATGCCCAGTCCTGCGATACCGCACCGGAATTCGCCGGGCACCGTACGGCCAATGGTGTCGTGCGGGCTCAGTACAATGCTGTCAGCCGCGCCGAATGGGCTGACGTGATTCACTTCGGTGAAGAGATTCTCGCCTCGAACGGCGCGCCGGGCCACAAGGTCGCTGCGCTGACCAATCTGTGCGCGGCCTATGCGGCGACCGGCGAATACACGATGGCGATCGAGGCCTGCGACCAGGCGCTTGAAATGCGTGATGGCGCCTGGCGTGCCCTGAACAATCGCGGTGCCGCCCTCTGGCTCAGCGGCCAGCATGACGCGGCTATGGCCTCTTTCCAGGCGGCCGAAGCCTCGTCTTCCGGTGAAGACGAAGTCACGGCGAACCTGTCTCTGACTCAGTGCGTTGCGGCCGGCTGATCCTCCCAGACTGCTAAAGCCTGATCGCACTTTCCTGAAGGCCGGGGCGTTCGCGCCCCGGCCTTTTTTCTGACCGAACCGGAGCAGTCTGCGCCGCCGGGCTTCCCGTTGGTTTCGAATGCAACTAGAACCGCAGTCATCTGGCCTTTCGCCGCGGCCCGCCTTGAGGGTCGTGACAGGAGACTTGCATGCCTGCTCTTCCCCCCGAAACCCTTCATGATGGATACAAGCGCTTCAAGGGTGGGCGCTTTCGTGTCGAGCAACAACACTATGCCGATCTCGCCGAAGGGCAGACGCCGCATACGCTGGTGATTGCGTGTTCCGACAGCCGGGTCGATCCGGCCGCCATTTTTGACGCGGCCCCGGGCGAGCTCTTCGTGGTCCGCAATGTCGCCAATCTGGTCCCGCCGAAGGATCAGGGCGGGGGTTTGCACGGGGTTTCTGCCGCCCTGGAATTCGCCGTCAAAGTGCTTCAGGTCAAAGGCGTTCTGGTCTTGGGCCATGGCGATTGCGGCGGCGTGAAAGCTTGCGCGACCGGACTGGCTGGCGTGCCCAGCGATTATCTCGGCCCCTGGCTGAAGACCATGGATCCGGCCCGCGAAGAAGCCGAGGCGGAGGGGGGCACCTCGCAGACCGAGACCCTGGCCCCGCATCTGGAACTGGTGTCCATCAAGCACTCGCTGGAGCGTCTGAAACAGTTCGGCTTCGTTCGCGCAGCGATCGAAGAACGCGGTCTGGAACTGCACGGCGCCCGCTTCTCCATCCATGACGGCGTGCTGGAATGGCTGGGCTCCGACGGCAAGTTTGTCGCTGTCTGAGACGGAGACGGGGATGACAGCGCATAAGATCTGGTTTGCCGACGCGCTGGATGCGCAAAACCAGGTGGTGCGCCTGTGCGAGGTGGACCGGGCGGCCCTGGCCGAAACGCCTTTCCTGGATGAACGCTGGGACCGGACCGGTTGCGCCACGCGCCCGGTACGCCTGGCCGACATGCCGAAAAAGGCGCCCGACACGCAGCCGGTCTTCATCTGGCATACCGCCTTTTGCTGCTCGACCCTGTTGGCGCGCTGTCTCGACAAGCCGGGCACCAATCTGGGCCTGCGTGAACCGGCCGCCCTGATGGAAATCTCCAACATCAAGCGGCGCCAGGGCGCTGCTGTCAGCGACAGCTGGATATCGGCCGTCATGCCGGCGCTGTGCCAGCCTGTGGAAGGCGAGCACTTTGTCACGCTCAAGCCGACCAATACCGTCAACAATCTGATCGGCGACATGGCGCGTCTCTATCCGGACGCGCGCCATGTCCTGCTGACCTCGCAATTGCGCGCCTTCCTGATCTCGATCGCCAAGAAGGGGGAGGCGGGCCGCTCCTTCGCCCGGCGCCTGTTCACGATCTTCGCCATGGATGGCCATCCCATCGCCCGCACCGATCCGCGGCAGCTGATGCAGATGTCCGACCTGCAGATTGCAGCCCTGGTCTGGCAGATGCAGGTCGCCGCCATGCTGGAGGCCTTCAACAAGGGCCCGCGGGATCATTTCGCCTCGCTGGACGGGGACCGTTTCGTCGCCGACCCGGAGCCGGCCCTGACAGAAGTCGACCGTTTTTTCGGCCTGGATCTCGGCGCCGACCATATCAAGGCGACCGCGCACGGCCCCTTGTTCAAGCGGGACGCGAAGGATGCCTCGCAATCCTTCGGCCCGGACCGCCGCAAGGCCGAAGCCGAACGCATTGCCGATCAACTGGGACCGGAACTCGACGCGATCATCGC
The DNA here is from genome assembly GCA_002694345.1 of Maricaulis sp. Taxonomy (GTDB): domain Bacteria; phylum Pseudomonadota; class Alphaproteobacteria; order Caulobacterales; family Maricaulaceae; genus Maricaulis. Next base: position 751 of record NZLV01000246.1, on the reverse strand, counting down.
GTGGAGCTACGGCCTGTTTCCCCAATCTCCGCGGGATGGCGTCCTGCCGAACGCGCTGATCTAACCCCAGAGGCCGGTAGTGTCCGGTCATCAATGTCCGCCGACCAAAGGAAGACAGACATGAAACTCGCAACGCTCAAATCCGACAATCGCGACGGCCGTCTGGTCGTTGTTTCCAAGGATCTGGCCTGGTGTGCCGATGCCACGCGCATTGCTCCCACCATGCAGGCTGCCCTGGACGATTGGGAACGATGCGAGCCGGAGCTTCGCAGCCTGTCCTCGGAGCTCGAGCGCGAGACCATTCCGCGCGAACGCTTCCATGAGCGCGATGCCCTGTCGCCGCTGCCGCGCGCCTTCCAGTGGGCAGATGGTTCGGCCTACGTCAATCACGTCGAACTGGTTCGCAAGGCGCGCAATGCGGAAATGCCGGCCACCTTCTGGACCGATCCGCTGATGTATCAGGGCGGCTCCGATGCCTTCCTCGCGCCGCGCGCCGATATCCCGCTGGGTGACACGGCCTGGGGCTGCGACATGGAGGGCGAGATCGCCGTCATCACCGGTGACGCGCCGATGGGCTGTTCCACCGAGGAGGCGGGCCAATCGATCCGCCTCGTCATGCTGGTCAATGATGTCTCCCTGCGCGGTCTGATCCCGGGCGAGCTGGCCAAGGGCTTCGGCTTCTTCCAGTCCAAACCGCCGAGCGCCTTCTCGCCGGTCGCGGTGACGCCGGACGAGCTGGGTGAGGCTTGGG
>NZLV01000045.1 GCA_002694345.1 Maricaulis sp. | reverse complement strand
CACGCGAGGATGTGGGATCATATTCCAGCCAAACGGACGGGAAGCTGTCCATACCGGGTTCAGCCGTGGAAAGCAGGCGGAAATAGTCGATCTGACCCTGCAGGAAGACGACGCTGGACTGGTACCGGCTCAACGCATCCCGGAAGGCTGTGTCGCCCAGGCCAGACAGCATGCCGGAGGTGACGATCTCGTTGTAGACGCCCTCGGGGGGTGAAAAGGCGGGAAACAGCGCCAGCGAAACCAGGGCATCGGTCATGGCCTCTTCGTCCATCCCGTCAAAATCCCGGGCTTGCAGGCGCTCCAGCGCCTCGGTGCGGTCCGTATTGAGTTCCTCATAGATCCCGACAAACATCGCCAGCATGCCGGTGGAGGTTTCCACCTCATCGTGGAGGCGGTCGAGGGCCACCGCGCGGCGTTGCGCCTCGGCCTGGTCCTGGGAGAATTGCGTCACCTGGAAGGCCAGCATCACCCCCGCGACCACGATTACGAATTCGATGCCGACGGCGAGCCAGTTCTGGTCTTTCAGGGCCTTTGAAATGCGGGCCAGGATCATCGGGATTCCTCCCGGTCATGAAGGGCCTGCAACAGGGTCTGCGTCCGCTCTTCCAGCCGGTTGGTGACAAACCAGGCGAATTCGATGTTCAGGGAAACCAAGGCCAGGAGGCCGGCGAAATCACCGTCTTCGGACAAGGCCTCCCAATCGGACGGGAAGCGGACGGGAACCTCTTCCAGCAAGCCGATATCGGGAAAGGCGGCGACCAGGCTTTCCTTCGACAGGCCAGGGAAAGGGACCCGACCATCACCATCACCATCACCCATGGTGGATTCGATATTGTGTTCGGTATCGCGCAGATTGGCCAACTCCAATTGCCACTGGCGCAGGGCTTGTTCGACCTCCGTGCCCTGGATCAGGCGCTGGACCACGGCGTTGTCCAGCTGCAGGGATGCAGACCGGTAAAGTTCCAACTCTGGAGCCGAGAAAGCCTGGGTGGCCAGATAGTCGAGGCGGGTCGTATCGGTGTCCGGACCAAACCCTGCCAGGGACTGGCGGAGTTCGAGCAGCTCGGTGCTCTGGCGTTCCAGGTTTTCTGCATGCCGGTGAATATAGGTCAGGCTCTCGGTCATTTCGGCCTCGACCAGCTGCAGGAGATCCTCGGCACGCCGGACTTCTGTCCGGTTTTCGGCATATTGTGAGATTTGGAAGGCGAGCAGAACGCCCAGGATGACAATCAGGAACTCGATCGCGACGGCGAGCCAGTTCTGGTCGGCCAGCGCCTTTTTGATGCGGGACAGGATCACAGCAGGTCCTCCGGCAGGTCGCATTCGGGCGTGCCGCCCTGTTCGCCAATCGCCTCGGCGACGACCGCGCGCAGTTCATCGGCTGCGTCGGCCATATTGGCCAACCAGACCCGATTCACATGCGTGACACGTAGGGCATGGCCCAGCGCATTGAGGAATTCCTGGTCGTTGGCCAGGGCCTCGAAATCATAGGTGACGGTGTAGACTTCGCCCGGAACGGGCTCCAACCGGTTCTGGACGTCGCGGACAAAGCTGTCCTGCGCGCTGACCAGGACGCGGATCAGTTCTTCCATCGACGCGAAATAGGCGTCGGCCTCGGCGATCTGTGCCCGCAACTGGCTGTCAGCGATCAGATTCATCTGCCCGCCATTCACCAGCTCATTCAGGGTGGCGCGGCTGAGCGAGCTGGTCCGGATCCGGGTCGAGGCGATCAGCTCGAACCCGCCCTCCTCGACCGCCTCGGGATCACCGGTCAGAAACGCGTCCAGCGTCTGCCGTGCGCGGCGATGCCAGTCATTCGTGACATGGGCGTCCAGCTGAAGCGCGCAGGTCGACTGCACCATGTCTTGGTGAAGACGAGCCAGATAGGTGCGCTCGTTCTCCCGATCCACCTGGCTAGATCGCCATTCGGTGATCTGGAAGCCGATGACGACACCCAGAATGACGATCAGGAACTCGATGCCAACGGCGAGCCAATTCTGTTCGCGCAGGGCCTTGGAAATACGGGCCAGAATCATCAATCACCGCCTCCCCAGCCGGTTGAGTGACACTGTTCAATAAAACGGCAAGTCGCAAAAGGGGAAAGCAGGCGGGTTTTGTCCCGCCCATGAAAAACGCCCCGGCAGGGAGGTGCCGGGGCGTTCAGGAACTGATGCCGGTTGGGGGAATGCGTCAGTCCTGTTCGTGCAGCCAGGCGGCGTGCTTGGGAGCGCGCTTGGTCTGGCTCCACTCTTCGATCATCAGAGGGGCCACTTCATTGAGTTGCTTCATCTGATCCGGGGTTCCCGTATTGGCCGCCAGTTCGAGACGGTGGCCATTCGGGTCGAAGAAATAGATCGATTTGAAGATGCCGTGATTGACCGGGCCGAGCACGTCGAGACCTTCCGCCTCGATATGGGACTTGGCCTTTTCCAGCGCGTCGAGGTCTTCAACCTCGAAAGCGATGTGCTGCACCCAGGCCGGGGTTTGCGGGTCGCGACCCATTTCCGGCGAGTTGGGCAGTTCGAAAAACGCCAGCACATTGCCCATGCCGGCGTCGAGGAAGACGTGCATGTAGGGGTCCGGCGCCTTGGTCGAGGGCACTTCGTTTTCCGCGATGGCCAGGACCAGGTCCATATCCATCACGCGCTTGTAGAAATCGACCGTCTCCTTGGCGTCCTTGCACCGGTAGGCGACGTGGTGGATGCGCTTGAGATTGACCGACATGGTGACCTCTTATTCCGCTGCCTGGATGACGCCGCGATTGATCTGGTCGCGTTCGATGCTTTCGAACAGGGCCTTGAAATTGCCCTCGCCGAAGCCTTCGTCTTCCTTGCGCTGGATGAATTCGAAGAAGATCGGACCGATCGCCTTCTCACCGAAGATCTGAAGCAGGAGGCGCGGCTGGCCGCCCTCGGTCGTGCCGTCCAGCAGGATGCCGCGCTTCTGGAATTCCGCGACCGGCTCGCCATGGCCCGGAAGGCGCTCGTCCAGCATGTCGTAATAGGTTTCCGGCGGGGCGGTCATGAATTTGACGCCACAGGCTTTCAGACGGTCCCAGCATTCCACGAGATTGTCGCAGGAGAAGGCGATGTGCTGGATGCCTTCGCCCTTGTACTCGCGCAGATATTCCTCGATCTGGCCAACGCCGTCGGACTTCTCTTCGTTCAGCGGGATGCGGATCAGACCGTCCGGAGCGGTCATGGCGCGCGACAGCAGGCCGGTATATTCGCCCTTGATGTCGAAATAGCGGATCTCGCGGAAGTTGAAGAGGTCCTCGTAATACTTGGCCCAATAGTCCATCCGGCCCTTGTAGACATTGTGGGTCAGGTGATCGATCACCTTGAAGCCACAGCCTTCCGGGTGGCGCTCGACACCGTCGAGATATTCAAAGTCGATGTCGTAGATGGACTGGCCGTCCTGGAAACGGTCGATCAGATAGACCGTGGCGCCGCCAATGCCCTTGATGGCCGGCAGGCGCAGTTCGGAGACGCCGGTTTCGGTTTCGACCGGCTGGGCGCCCTTTTCCAGGGCGAGGGAATAGGCCTGTTTGGCGTTCTTCACGCGGAAGCCCATGCCGGAGGCGGACGGGCCGTGCTCGGCGGCGAAGAAGGCAGCCGGCGTGCCCGGCTCGTAATTGATCAGGAAGTTGATATCGCCCTGACGCCACAGCTCGATGTCCTTGGAGCGGTGGTTGGCGACGTGGGTGAAGCCCATGGTTTCGAAGACCGGCTCGATAACGCCGCGTTCCGGCGCCGCGAATTCCACGAACTCAAAGCCGCAGAGGCCCATCGGATTTTCGAACAGATCTGCCATGTCTCGTCTCCTGGATTGACTGAGGCGCCGGCCCGGATTGAGGCGGCACCACCCCGATTTTGACGCTTCGCTATCATATTGGTTGCTATTGCGTCAAGTTGTGATTGCAACTATCATCGCGCCATGACCGAACCGAAACCCATCACCGCCCGGACGCCGCCCGACGCGCTGCGTCTTGATGAATACTGGCCCTACCAGGTGACCGTTCTGGCTGACCGGATCTCCCGGCGCACCGCGGCCATCGTGAAGCGCGAGGCCGGCCTCAACCTGTCACAGTGGCGGGTTCTGGCGGCGATCGCGGAAAGTCCCGGCCGGACGGCGGCGGATGTGGTGATGATGACGCCGATGGACAAGGGCATTGTCAGCCGGGCGACCAAGGCCCTCCTGTCCGGCGGATATCTGGTACGCGAGGCCTCCCAAATCGACGGACGGGTCAGCCATCTCTACCTGACCGAAGCCGGGGCCAGCCTCTATTCCGGCCTGCGTCCCGCCGTCGAAGCGGTGCCGCAGGCGGCCAATTTGCATCTGTCCGCCAAGGACCAGGCCGCCTTCTGCCGGCGCCTGAAGGAATTGGCCGCGGCTTTGCCGGACACCGAACTGCCGGGCTGAGCAGGAATTCATCAAATATCACGCGCCTTTCGTGACTCTTTGTGTATAGAAAGACGTTGGAGGGTGCGCAGTGAAGATGCACAATTGGTTCGTCGCGGCATGGCATGTCGTGATCGCGGGGCTTGTGGCTGCCGTGGTCGCGCTTTCGGCCTATGGCGTGGT
>NZLV01000245.1 GCA_002694345.1 Maricaulis sp. | reverse complement strand
TAGTAATACACGCCAGCGCCCGCAATGATGGCGCCGATAGCGGCGCCCGTCAGTAATGCTTTCATGGTCAATCTCCCCGGCCCGAAAAGGGGCGTTTCACTTGCCGCCTATCCTGTCGAATGGCGCTGTATGGTCAAGTCAGGACCAACGGCCCGCGACATTCGTGCAGGCCTGTGAGCGCAGGTCTCGTGCGTGGTCCACGACGCCGGCTCGATGAAATATCTGTAATATTGGGGCGACCGACCGGAATCGGCACTGATCTGGGCTCAGCGGGCAGCCTGCCGCATGACCCGTTCGAGACCATCCAGAAAGGCGGACCGGTCCTTCGGGGAGAAGGGCTTGGCTCCACCGCGTGGTCCATCGATCGGGGAGGCGGAGCGCAGATCGGTCATCAGATCCCGCATCGCCAGGGCGGTGCCGATATTGTCGGGCGTCCAGGCCTGACCGCGATGATCGATAGCGAGCGCACCGGCCTTGATACAGCGGTCGGCCAGCGGAATGTCTCCGGTGACGCAGACATCACCAGCACCGATCCGTTCCGCGATCCAGTCATCGGCGGCATCGGCCCCCTGTTCCACGATGACCAGCTTGGCCCATTGGGAATTGGGCCGGCGCAGCCCGCCATCGCACACGAAGATGATCTCGGTGCGATGGCGTTCACCCACGCGGATCGCCTCATCCTTCACCGGACAGGCATCGGCATCAATGTAGAGGGTCAACGCAGGCGGTCCACGAGGGCCAGCATTGGGTCCAAATTGGCTGCGCCCAGCTTGCGGCAGCGTTCCGGCGACCAGCCGTACTCGGCATCGGGCAGGTCCGCATTGTCCTTGAACGGCATTTCCAGCGTCATCGCCAGGCAACGGAACTCATTGGCGAGATAATTCGTGCAGATTGACAGATCGGCCGTGCCGGGCGCGTCGACATCATAGCCGTGCGCGGTCTGGAAATCGGGGCTGGCGACGCACAGGGCCGACTTGTAGCCGTCCAGCAGCGCCTGGCCCTTGGCATCGAAATTCGGGGCACCTTCCCCGCCCGCGATGAAATTGTAGGGCAGGGCCTCATCGCCATGGATGTCCAGGGCGAGATCAATTCCGGTTTCCCGCATCCGGTTCAGCACATGGAACACTTCAGGGGAGTTCTCCTGCGAGGCCTTGTCCCATTCCCGGTTGAGATTGACGCCCTTGGCATTGGTCCGCAGATGACCTCGTTTAGAGCCGTCAGGGTTCATGTTCGGCACGATGTGGAACACGGCCTTGTCCCGCAGGACGCGCGCAACCGGGTCCTGATCATCCAGCAGACGACCCAGAAAACCCTCCATCCACCACTCGGCCATGGTTTCGCCGGGATGCTGGCGGGCGGTGACCCAGAGGGTCCGCTTGCCCGCAGAAGGTTCTCCAACCGTCAGCAGATCCATCGACTGGCCATCCAGCGTGTTGCCGATCACCTCAAGCTGCACATCGGCATGACCCTGGGCCCAGGCAATGAGGTCAAGATGGCGTTCCATCGAATAGGGCGCGAAATAGGCAAACCAGACCGTGTCCGCCTGAGGCGTATGGTGCAGGGTCAGGACGCCGTTCTCGTAGCGAGTATCCACACGGAACCAGGTTTCCCGGTCATAGGAGGCACAGGCTCGATAATCGGGCCAGCCTTCCAGATAGGCCGCGCCGCCGGCATTCTCGATTGCCATGGAAAGCGGGGTACCGGCCGCGCCTGTCACGCGAAAGTGGAACCACTGATAGAAGTCTGACCCGTTATCCTTTCGGATCTCCAGACGAATCTGGTCCGGCTGGGCGGCATCAAGGACATCGATATTGCCGCTGTCGAAGGCGTCGGTGATGTGCAGGCTCATCGGGCGGGGCTCCAAGCTCGCGAAAGGGTGACTGGCTCGTGACGCTGATAGACCATATTGCCCGGGGCGAACATGGGGCGTTCTGCACGGCGCCATAGCGAAGGAGTTCACTCATGCGTGTCTGGATCAACCGGATTGTCTATATCGGCCTGCCGCTTTTCATCTGCGCGATCTTCCTGGATTCCCTGCGCTACAAATTCACCGATGCACCGGAAACCCAGGTGATCTTCGGACTGCTGGATGGCTGGGCCGCCAGTTGGGGCGCCGCCGGCTTGTTCGGTCATACCGGCCTGTTCAGCCAATACATGATCGGGACCGCGGAACTGGTCGCGTCTGCGCTCTTCCTTGTGGGCTTCATGCCGTCCTTGAACCGCCTGCAGGTTATGGCCAGCCTTCTGGGTCTGGCGATCATGAGCGGAGCGGTGAGTTTTCACCTTTTCACGCCGCTCGGTGTGGACCCCAACCAGGATGGCGGCGGCCTGTTCGTGGCCGCCTGCCTGGTCTGGCTGTCCTGCCTGACCCTCCTGATCCTGAAGCGTCAGGATGCCATGGCTTTGGCTTGTGATCTTTTGCGCAGCGTCCGCACCAGCCGGTAGCCCAGCAGCAGTGCCAGTATGCCGCCATGGACCCAGGGCATGATCTGATTGCCCTTGGCCATGAAGCCATGGTGCAACACTGCAATGATCGCCAAGGGATAGACCAGCCAGTGAAGCTGTTGCCAGCGCGCCGGTGTCATGAGCCGGATGAAGGCATTGAAGGACGTCACGGCCAGCGGGATCAGCAGAAGGAAGGCGATCATGCCGAGCGTGATATAGATGCGTTCGGCGACATCTTCCCACAAACCCGACAAGGCCCCCGACACGCTCATGCCCGCCGCGATGAAAAGATCCAGGCCGAGATAGGCCAGGACGTGGGCCAGGGCATACCAGAAGGCCGCGACACCAATCCTCCGGCGAACCTTGATGATCGGCAGCCAGCGGGTAAGGTCGCGAAACGGCGAGACCGCCAGCGTGATCAGGAGAATGCGGATCGCCGTATCACCGAGAAAGCGATGCGTCGTCTCGATCGGGTTGAAGCCGAGATCATTCGGCATTCCCGTCAGAAGAAGAGTCCACTGCCAGATCAGCCAGAGACCGGGCAGAGCCAAAAGCCAAAAGGTAAGGGGTTTCAGCCAGTGCTGGCCGATCACCCGCAGGACTGGATTGCGCGCCATGGTCAGTGGTTCTCGATCAAGTCCATGCCGGCATAAAGATGCGCGACCTGTTCGCTGTAACCATTGAACATTTCCGTTTCCCGGCGGGAGAAGAGATTTCCGCCGATGACGCGCTCACTGGCCTGGCTCCATCGCGGATGGGCCCGGTTCGGGTTCACGTTGGAATAGAAACCGTATTCGTTCGGCGCCGCGATATTCCAGGACGTCGGCGGCTCTTCAGACACAAACCGGATCTTCGTGATCGACTTGATGGACTTGTAGCCATACTTCCAAGGGACCACGAGACGCACAGGCGCGCCGTTCTGATTGGGCAGCAGATCGCCGTAGAGACCCACAGCCAGGAAGGCGAGTTCATTCATCGCCTCATCCATCCGCAGACCTTCCACATAAGGCCAGTCCAGCACAGGAAAGCGCGTGCCGCGCATTTCGGACCGGTTCAGATAGGTCTCGAAGGCAACATAGCGTGCGTCGGAGGTCGGCTCGAAGCGGCGTAGCACGTCCGCCAGCGGAACGCCGATCCAGGGGACGACCATGGACCAGGCCTCGACGCAGCGCAGACGGTAGATCCGCTCTTCCAGCGCATTGAAGTCTACAAGGTCTTCCAGAGCGAACCGGCCGGTATTGGCGGCATGGCCCTCCACATCGATGGACCAGGGATCCACGCTCATCCTATTGGCGTAGCGGGCCGGATCTTCTTTGCTGGTCCCGAATTCGTAGAAGTTGTTGTAGCCGCTGACAGCATCATACGGCGTCAGGGCATCGCCGACCTGGTAGGCCGTCTCCCGGTAAGACAATCCGGAGCTGGCGGTTTCCGGCTGAAGCGTGCTGGCGGTGCGTGCACTTGCGGCCACGCCATTCTCAGCCTGACTCTCGGAGCTGCCGCACCCGATCAGTCCGGTGACGGCGAGGGCACCTCCCGCCTGCATGATGCGGCGGCGGTCCAGATAGAGGGGTTGGGGGGTGACGTCGGCTTCTCGGCCCTGCCAGGGCTTGGATCTCTTGATGAACATAGCACGGACCTTTCATCGCTTGACCCCCTTCATAATAGGTCGTTTTCGCCATGTGTCTGTAGGGCCGACGGTATTGTGAAGGTCTGTCACCTCGGCGCGAGGTCGGGTTGAACGGACCGAATATTTTTTATTAAGCAACCAGAAACTGATCCGAGTATTAACCTTACCGGCGTATGGCCTAAGGTTGTATTCCCGCAGTGCTCTAGTCTCGGAGTGGCTGGCCGGG
>NZLV01000244.1 GCA_002694345.1 Maricaulis sp. | reverse complement strand
CCGGCACACTCGCCGGCTTTGAGGCCCTGGCCCGCTGGGACCGCCCGGAACTGGGTGTGATCGGGCCCGACGATTTTCTCGACATGGCCGATGATTTGGACCTGTTGGACCGGATTTCCGAATGCGTCCGCGAACACGCCGTGACTGAATTGTCCGCCTGGCGGACGGCTCATGCTCCGGCGGCGGATGTCTTTGTCTCGGCCAATGCGACAGTCAGCGAGCTGATCGACCCGGCTTTCTGCGACGGGCTGATCCAGCGCGTTCAGGCCGCAAAATTGCCGGCCGGCCAGTTCAAGCTGGAGATTGCCGAAACCGAGATCATGCGCGATCCCGAACGGGCCGCGGAATCCATGGCGCGCCTGTCGGACGCGGGAATTGCCCTGGCGCTCGATGATTTCGGGACCGGCTATTCCTCACTGGCGCGGCTGGACATGCTGCCCTTCGACATCGTCAAGATCGATCGCTATTTCGTCCGCGCGATGACGGCCGATGAGAGTGCCGGAACGGTGGTAAAATCGGTCATCCAGCTGGCCACGCACTTCGGCATGAAGGTCGTGGCCGAAGGGGTGGAGACCGAGGATGCGGCGCACCGGCTGGCCGACATGGGCTGCCATTTCGCCCAGGGCTTCCGCTATGCCGGGGCGCTTTCGCCCGAAGCAGCCGACCAGGCCTTGCGCCAGGGTATTGCCGGCCGGTTCCGGGCGCCGTCAGCCTAGCGCTGGCGAAGGCGCTTGATGGTGCCGGAGAAGTTCAGGCAGGGATTGCCCTCACACGTCACCACGCCGCGCACGAAGATCAGCGAGCCGCCGGCCCGCAGCACTTCCCCGCGCGCCTCGACGCGCTCCCCGATCCGTGCCCCGGCCAGGAATTCCGTGTTCATCCCCACCGTGACGCCATAGCCGGACGGGGCGAGTTCCTTCTGGGCGAAGCCGAACAGGCAGAAATCGGCAAAGGTCATGAAACAGCCGCCATGCACCGACCCCATCCCGTTGACCTGGTGGGGTTGGACGCGAAAGGCGCAGACCACGCCCTCGTCGGTTTCCGTCATGTAGAAGGGGCCGGCCGCCTTTTCGAACGGATCTTCGGGCCAATATTGCCAGCCGGCGAACTCGCCGCTGTCCATGATGTTTCCGGGCATGGGAGGACCTTGGTTTTTATGTGGGTCTTCGGGAGGAGAACCGGTCAGGCGTGACCGGCCAGTACCGACAGGTGTTCCGGTGTTACGCCCAGCTGGTCAAGGGCGCGCTCCCATTTTGCGCTGTTTGGCGTGCCGAAGATCAAGTCCGCAGCAGCGTCGGTCACCAGCCAGGCATTGGCGGTCAGTTCGCTCTCCAGCTGCCCCGCGCCCCATCCGGCATAGCCCAGCGCCACCAGGCTGCGCCTGGGCGGCGTGGGGGAGGCGATGGCCTCCAGCACATCCTTGGTCGCCGTCAGGCTGAGGCCGGCACCGATCGGCAATGTGGAATCGGGGGCACTGAAGTCCGGTGTGTGAATGACAAAGCCGCGATCTCGATCCACAGGGCCACCGAGCAGGACCGGCACATCCGGGGCTGTCTCAGCGCCGTCGATCTCCAGTTGGGACAAGAGGTCGGGCAGCTGGATCCCGTCCACCGGCTTGTTGATCACAATCCCCATTGCGTGTTCGGCGGAATGATCGCACATCAGGATCACCGAGCGGTCGAAGCGGGGATCCCCAATGCTGGGAGTGGCCACAAGGATTTTGCCGGCCAGGAAGCTGTCATCCGGATCTGTGGGGCGGTCGGACTGCATAATCTGCATGTTCGCTCCAAACAGGGGATGCGTCCAGCCATCATCCCGCTATCTTGCCGTGTAGTCATAAGATCTAATTCATTTGAGGAGAAACACGATGACCCTTTCGGTTGGTGACCGCCTGCCTGAGGCGACTTTCATGACCATGACGTCCGAAGGCCCGAACAAGGTCAGCACGGACGACGTGTTCAAGGGCAAGACCGTGGCGCTGTTCGCGGTGCCGGGGGCCTTCACGCCGACCTGTTCGGCCAAGCACCTGCCGGGCTTCGTCGAGAAGGCTGACGAGATCAAGGCCAAGGGCGTCGACACGATTGCCTGCCTGTCCGTCAACGATGTTTTCGTGATGGATGCCTGGGGCAAGTCCCAGAATGCTGGCGACGATGTCGTGATGCTGGCCGACGGCAATGGCGATTTCGCCAAGGCCACGGGCCTGGTGATGGACGGAACCGGCTTCGGCATGGGCACGCGCTCGCAGCGCTTCTCCATGATCGTCAAGGACGGCGTCGTGTCGGAGCTCAATGTCGAGGCCCCGGGCGAATTCCAGGTTTCGTCTGCCGACTACATTCTGGGTCAGCTCTGATCCGGACCTGAGACCGGGAGCCCTCGGGCTCCCGGATCCCATGAAAAGCGAAAAGGAGGGTTCGCATGGACTTTGGACTGATCGGGATTGGTGTCCTGTTCCTGCTGGCATTGTTCGTCATTGCCTCGGTGGTCAAGACGGTGCCGCAAGGCCGGGAATTCACGGTCGAGCGCTTCGGTCGTTTCACGCGGACCCTGAAACCGGGCCTGCACTTCCTGACGCCCTTCGTCGACTCGGTCGGCTACAAGATGAACATGCGCGAGCGTGTCCTCGACGTGCCCAACCAGGACGTCATCACCCGGGACAATGCCACCGTGTCGGTCGACGCCGTGGTCTTCATCCAGGTTCTGGATGCACCGCGCGCGGCCTATGAGGTCGACAATCTGGAATTCGCGATCATCAATCTGGCCCTCACCAATGTGCGGACCGTGATCGGTGCGATGGATCTGGACGAGACCCTGTCCAAGCGGGACGAGATCAATGCCCGCCTTCTGGGCGTGATCGATGCCGCTACCAACCCCTGGGGCGTGAAGGTCACCCGGATCGAGATCCGCGACCTGTCCCCGCCGGTGGACATCACCGAAGCCATGGCGCGCCAGATGAAGGCGGAGCGCCTGAAGCGGGCGGAGATCCTGGAAGCGGAAGGCTCCAAACAGTCCGCCATCCTGCGCGCTGAGGGGGAAAAGGAAGCCGCCATCCGCGAGGCCGAAGGCCGCAAGGAAAGCGCCTTCCTGGACGCCGAGGCCCGCGAGCGTGAGGCCGAGGCTGAAGCCAAGGCGACGCAAATGGTGTCGGACGCCATCGCCAAGGGTGATGTGTCGGCGATCAACTACTTCCTGGGCCAGAAATATGTCGAAGCCTTCGGCAAGCTGGCGACCAGCGAGCAGCAGCGCACCGTGATCATCCCGGCCGAGTTCTCGAACATTATCGGCACGATCACCGGCGTGGGCGAGCTGGGCAAGGCTGCGCATGACGCTGTCAGCGAGGCGACCCGGAACAAGTCCTAGGGCGCTTTGGATGGAAAGGAGTTAGGCGATGGATATTCTCTCTGACCTGTTCGGTCGCATGAATATGTGGGCCTGGTGGGCTATTTCGGGCCTGATCCTGATCGCGGAAGTGCTGACGGGGACGAGCTATCTGCTCTGGCCCGCCGCCGCCGCCTTCCTGACCGGCTTCGTGGCGATGGAGATGTTCGGCATCAGCTGGCCGGTCCAGCTGGCCGTATTTGCTCTCCTCACCCTGCCGCTGCTTTGGGTCGGGGACCGCTATGTGCGTCCGGCGCTGAAACTGGGCGCGGACAGCGGCCTGAATGACCGGTCCTCGCGCATGATCGGGGAGCGTGTCGTCACGGTCGCCGATTTCGCCTCGGGCCGCGGCCGGGTTCGCTACGGCGATACGGAATGGGCCGCCGAGAGCGAGGATGGCAGTGATCCACAGGCCGGACAGACCTGGACGGTGAAAGCCGTCAAAGGCGTCATCCTGGTCATTGCATCCGCCTAGATGAAGCGGCCGGCCCGAAAGGGCCGGCCGGTCTCTTTGGTGCGGCTGTCTGCGCCATGCATATCAAATGACAGCACTATTTCGAATTTTACCAATTCCGGAAGCCGGCTGGAAAGAAGCCGGGTCTAGATACGCGCTCGCTTTTGCATTCCAACCTCAAGTGAGCGTCATGAAAAAACAAATCGTCTCCGCCCTGGTTTTCTCCGCCATCCTGGCTCCGGTTGCCCTGACCGCACCGGCCTCCGCCCTGACCACGCCGGATCGTGAAGCTGTCGAGCTCAACGCCCCGGAATATCCGCGTGGCGCCGAGCGTCGCGGCATTGAGGGCTCGGTTCGTATCGAATACTCGATTGCGGCCAGCGGCGAAGTCGTCAACGCCCGCGTCGTGGAAGCCGAGCCGGCTGGCGTGTTCGATCGCGCAGCCCTGGCGGCCATCGAAAGCTGGCGCTACGCCCCGGCCGCGGACCAGACCGACGGCCACTCCCGTGAACTGGAATTCCGTCTGGCCAACTAGGCCCAGTACCGATCCGGGCCGGAACTCCGGCTCTCGGGAACAGGACGACAAAGGGCTGTATCCAAAACCGGATACAGCCCTTTTTCACGATCAACTGGAAGCTTGGGAAAACCAGCGTGTTTAGAGGGTAGTAAGTGCCGTCATGCATGTTGTGGCCAAGAACGGGCGCCGCATCAGACAGGCGCATCTGGGAGATTGAATGAGCGGGTTTCGTGAGGACAAGCGGATCCGGGCCCTGAAACGCCTGGACTTGCTTGATACCGATGTCGATTCCGGGTTTGACGCCCTGGTGGATCTGGCGGTCGCCGTGACCGGTGCGCCGATGGCTGCCCTGTCGCTCGCTGACGAGCATCGTCAATGGTTCAAGGCCTCCAGCGGGATTCCCTTCCGGGAAACGCCGCGCGCCGGCTCATTCTGCGCCGAGGCGCTGACCCGGGACGGCATCATGGAAATCGCCGATGCCCGCGTGGTCGAACGCTTTGCCGATAATGTCCTGGTCGCCGGCGACGCGCAGGTTCGTGGCTATGCCGGCATTGCCATCCATGAGCCGGGCGGCGAGGCGATCGGCGTGCTGTGCGTCCTGGACCGCGAGCCGCTGAACCTGTCCGAAGCGGCCAAGCAGCAAATGGCCCGGATCGCCGGACTGATCGAGGACCGGATCGCATCCGAATTCGCCGCCGCCCAAGGCCGTGCGGCCAATGCCATTCTCGACGAGATTGCCCGGGAGCACGGGGACTATCTGGCCGACCCGGCCCTGATGAGCACCGCTTTCAGCCGCCTTCTCGAACTGCTTCTGGACATCACCGGGACCGGAATCGCCTTTCTCGGCGAGACTCTCGAGGACGAGAACGGGCGCCTGGTCCGGGCCCAGCTGTTTGCGGAATCCAAGGACGATCGGCGTGGTTTTGTCAGCTATGGCCTCAACCCGTCCGACCCGCTCGAATTCCGTTGCGGTGGCTCTTTGGCGGGCCATGTCGCCCAGCACGATGAGCGCCTGATCTGCAATGCACCGGCCGAGCATCCGCTGGCCCGGCCCATGCCCAATGGCGAGTTTGTCGACAATTTCGCCGGCATCCCGGTGCGTTGCCTGGGTGAGGTCGTGGCGATCGTTTCCCTGGCCAATCGGGAGGGCGGCTATACCGATGCCTTGCTGGATTCCTGCGCCCCGCTGCT
>NZLV01000243.1 GCA_002694345.1 Maricaulis sp. | reverse complement strand
GAAGCGATCACGCGCTTGCGGCGTTCTGTAGATCAGCTGCTGGAGTCCGGCCGTGTGCCCATCGGCACGCCCTCGCGCGAGGTGCTCGAAACCTATCGCATGTTCGCCCATGACCGGGGCTGGATGGAGCGCCTGCGCGAAGCGGTCCGCCGCGGCCTGACCGCCGAAGCCGCTGTCGAACGGGTGCGGAACGAGAACCGCGCCCGCCTGATGAAGGCCAGCGATCCGACCTTCCGGGAGCGCCTGCACGATCTGGAAGACCTCGCCAATCGCCTGCTCCGCCATCTGGAAGGCGGGATCA
Source organism: Maricaulis sp. (assembly GCA_002694345.1). Classification (GTDB taxonomy): domain Bacteria; phylum Pseudomonadota; class Alphaproteobacteria; order Caulobacterales; family Maricaulaceae; genus Maricaulis. Next base: position 15,152 of record NZLV01000243.1, on the reverse strand, counting down.
ATCTGGCCGAACTGCCCGACAATGCGGTGATCATTGCTCGCAATATCGGACCGGCCGAACTGCTCGATTTCGATCGCGAAAAGCTCAAGGGCATCGCGCTGGAGGAGGGATCGGCCTCTTCCCATGCCGCCATCGTGGCCAAGGCGCTGGGCATTCCGCTGGTCGGACGCCTGGAAGGGGCGCTGGACCGGGCCGAGAACGGCGACCCCGTCATCCTGGATGGCGAGTTCGGCATCCTGCACATCCGTCCGCAGCCGGATGTCGAGGAAACCTATCAGGAGCGCATGCGCCTCCTGTCGGAACGCCGCCTGTCCTATGCCGAGCTGCGTGGGCCGACCGTGTCCCGCGACGGGGTGCGGGTCGGACTGCACATGAATGCCGGCCTGCTCATCGAGCTGATGGCGCTGGACGAGGCCGGGGCGGACGGGGTCGGCCTGTTCCGGACCGAGTTCCAGTTCATGGTCTCCGAAACCCTGCCGCGCCTGTCTGCGCAGGCGGCCGTCTACAAATCTGTGATGGATGCCGCCGGCGACAAGCCGGTCGTGTTCCGCACGCTCGATCTGGGTGGCGACAAGGTCGCGCCCTTCGCACCGTCGACCAAGGAGCCCAATCCGGCCCTGGGCTGGCGGGCCATCCGCATGGGTCTCGATCGGCCCGGCCTGCTGCGCTACCAGATGCGCGCCCTGATCCAGGCCGCCGAGGGACGTCCGCTCCAGGTCATGTTCCCGATGATCTCGGCGCCGTGGGAAATGCGCGCCGCGCGCGACATGCTCGATCGCGAGGTCCGGCACGCCAAGCATGCCGGTCATCCCATCCCCTCCGAGCTCAAGGTCGGCATGATGCTGGAGACGCCGGGCATGGCCTGGGCGCTGGAACATGTCATCGACACGGTGGATTTCGTGTCGGTGGGCGCCAATGACCTGATGCAGTATTTCTTTGCCGCCGACCGTCAGAACACGCGTGTCTCGGATCGGTACGATGTCCTCTCACCGGCGGCGCTCGATCTCCTGAAACGGATCAATGATGTCTGCGTGGCGCACGACACGCCGGTCTCTGTTTGTGGTGAAATCGCTGCCAAGCCGCTCGAGGCGGCGGTCCTTATCGGCTTGGGTTACCGAAGTCTTTCGATGGCCTCGGGAAACATAGGACCGGTTAAGAAACTCGTCTCCGGACTCGATGTCGACAAACTTGGCACCTGGCTTGCGAGCCGGTTCGAGAGCCCGGCGGACAGTCTGCGTCCGCTCCTGCTGGAAGCGGGAGAAGACGCCGGATTGCCTCGCGAGGCAGTTGAAAACGGACGAGCGATTTGATCTTATGGGAAAACGGTCAGGGTTAATTCCTGCATTCGTGTTCTTTGGGGGAATGTCGCTCCGATAGCGAGAGCGGTAGGTGGTTATGTCGGGTCAAGTGTCAGGGTCTTCCTTCGTGCCCGTTGACGCCGTCTATGCCGATGACGGTGTTGGCTATGTGAGCATGACAGCCGGTGAGCGTCTCCAGGAGGCGCGCGCACGGATGAACTTGTCCCTGCGGCAGGCCGCCGAGGCCACCCGGATCCGCGCCGATTACCTGGAAGCGCTCGAAGCCATGGACTCCCGCGGTCTGCCGGCCCGGGCCTATGCCATCGGTTATCTTCGCACTTATGCCAGCTTCCTGTCGCTCGAGCCGCATGGCCTGGTCGACCAGTTCAAGCGCGAGGTCGATACCGAGACCGGTCGCGCCCAGCCGACCGCGGCGGCCAAGACCCGCGATCCGATCCAGTTGCCGCGCGGCGTGTTCGGGGTGGCCTTCATCCTGATCATCGTGGCCGCCGCTGCCTGGTGGTATTCCGAACAGGCCGGAAGCGGGGGGCTGCTGTCCAATCCGCCGTCGCCGCCGGATGCCGCACCCGACTGGGCCCGCGCCGATTTCGATCTGGCGGCCCGGGCACCCAGCGTCGATGATATCTGGAACAATCTGCCGCTCGACCAGGCCACGACCCTGTCGTCTGCCGTCGTGATGCGCGCCATCGTGCCGACCTGGCTGGAAGTGCGCGACGCCTCCGGGCGGATCCTGTTTGCCCGCGAATTGGGGGCTGGCGAGACATTCCACGCCCTGGAGCCGGGCCTGACCGTGTCCGCGGCCAATGCCGGCGCGATCCGTCTGGAACGCGATGGCGAGACGCTGGGCCTGCTGGGCGTGTCCGGTGCGCCGGTCGAGAACCTGCCGGTCCTGGCCTCGGCGGATCTTCCCGCCGAAGACCCGGCCGTGTCGCCGCAATAAGCCGCAATAAACTGTCGCACCCCGGTCGCAAGATCGCCCCGAAAACGCTATATCCGCCCTCTAACGGTGGATGGCATCGTTGACGGAGTGAGAACCGCATGTCCCAGACCGGTCATGACCCCCGCACCGTGCGCCCCTGGCGCATGATCGAACGCCGCAAGAGCCGCACCATCAAGGTGGGCAATCTTGAGGTCGGTGGCGATGCGCCGATCACCGTTCAGACCATGACGAACACGCCGACGTCCGATGCCGGCGCGACGATCGACCAGATCCGCCGCTGTGAAGAGGCCGGGGCCGACATGGTCCGTGTCTCCTGTCCGGACGAGGATTCCACGGCCGCCTTCAAGGAAATCGCCCGCGCGGCCAGCGTGCCGCTGATCGCGGATATCCACTTCCATTACAAGCGCGGCATCGAGGCCGCCGAGGCCGGAGCCGCCTGCCTGCGTATCAATCCGGGCAATATCGGTTCGATGGACCGGGTGAAGGATGTGGTGCAGGCCGCCCGCGATCATGGCTGCGCCATCCGGATCGGCGTCAATGCCGGCTCGCTGGAGCGCCACCTGCTGGAGAAGTATGGCGAGCCCTGTCCGGAAGCGATGGTGGAAAGCGCGCTGGAGCATGCCCGCATCCTCGAGGACCTCGACTTCCGCGACTACAAGATCTCCGTGAAGGCCTCCGACCCCTTCCTCACCGCCGCCGCTTACCAGGCCCTGTCGGAAGCGACGGATGCGCCGCTCCATCTCGGTGTCACCGAGGCGGGCGGCCAGCGCATCGGCACGGTGAAATCCGCCATCGGGATCGGCTCGCTGCTGTGGGCCGGGATCGGGGACACGATCCGTGTCTCCCTGTCGGCGGAGCCGGAGGAAGAGGTGAAGGTCGGGTTCGACATCCTCAAATCCCTCGGCCTGCGCACGCGCGGCGTGAACATCATTGCCTGCCCGTCCTGCGCCCGTCAGGGCTTTGACGTGATCCGCACGGTGGAGACGCTGGAAAACCGGCTCGCCCATATTTCCGAACCCATTTCCCTGTCCATCATCGGCTGTGTCGTGAACGGGCCGGGCGAGGCGCTGATGACCGATCTCGGCTTCACCGGCGGCGGGGCCGGTCGGGGCAAGATGTATGTGTCCGGGCGGCCCGATCACAATGTCTCCAACGAGGCGATGATCGATCACATCGTGGAGATGGTGGAGGCTCGAGCGGCGCTGCTGCAGGCCGAACGGGCCGCGGAAGAGGCTGCGGAATAATCTCTGAATAAGAGTATTCTGATGCGGCCCTTGCCAAGGTCGCGCGAAGCCCTTCCAATCCGCAACGCTTTGACGGGAGAGATGGCTCGAAGATGAGTGTCACGATTTACGGATTGAAGAATTGCGATACCTGCCGCAAGGCGGTGAAGGAGCTGGAAACGGCCGGCCTGACCCATCGCTTCGTGGATATCCGTGAAGAGGCGGACAATGTCGTCCAGGTGCCGCGCTGGCTGGATGCGGTCGGTGCCAAGGCGCTGGTCAATACGCGCTCCACGACCTGGCGCAACATGACCGAAGAAGAACGCGCCATGGCCGAGGAAGACCCGGCCGGGGCCCTGATTTCCTCGCCCACCCTCATCAAGCGTCCCGTGATCGAGACCCGCAAGGATGTCCGCGTCGGCTGGGGCGCCGGCACGCTGGACGAGCTGATCGCCGTCGCCGCGGAATGACCGGCACGCTGCGGTCACGCTGTGACCTCGATCTGGCATTTCCCTTCCACACGGATGGCGAACCGGCAGACCGTCTCGAGCGCGTTGCCGCCTATATGCGTGAGCAGGATCTGGGGGCGGAAGCCTATCTGACCGGCGAGAGTGTGACGCGGCTGGAAGCGCGCATGGCCGACCTGTTCGGCAAGCCCGCTGCGGTCTGGTTCCCCACCGGCACGATGGCCCAGGGCGTGGCCGCCCGCATCCATTGCGCGGCCGCGGGCGATCCGCGCCTGGCGCTGCACCCGACATCGCACCTGGCCCTGCATGAAGAGGACGGGGCGGAGCATCTGCATGGTCTGGAGACCGTGATGTGGGGTGAGTGGTCCCGCACCCTGACCGCAGCGGACCTGCCCGAAGCGGCCGGCTGCGCCTTCATCGAATTGCCGCAACGCCATAATGGCGGCGCCCTGCCGTCCTGGGATGAGCTTGCGGTGATCAAGGCGGCTGCGCGGGATCGCGGTCTCACCCTGCACATGGATGGGGCCCGGATCTGGGGCCTGCCCTCGGCCTGGCCGGGGCATGACTGGCCGGACATCTGCGACGGCTTCGCCTCGGTCTACGCCTCCTTCTACAAGGATCTGGGCGCATCCGGCGGGGCCATTCTCGCGGGTGACGAAGATTTCGTGGCCGAGGCCCGGCTCTGGCTGGCCCGGATGGGCGGGCGCCTGGTCTCACCCTGGCCGATGGTGCCGGACGCGCTGCGCGTGCTGGACCAGCGTCTCGGCCTGATGCCGGACTTCGTGGCGCGCGCCCGTGAGATTGCCGCGGGTGTCGGCGATGCGCCGGGCCTGACGCTCACGCCCAACCCGCCGCAGGTGAACATGATGCATGTCCGGCTGGATTGCGATGTCGAGACGGCCAAGGCGGCGCGGGATGCTGCGGCCGAGGCGACTGGCGTCTGGCTGGGCACGGGCTTCTGGAGTTTCGGGCAGGACCCGGTGCCGGCGCTCGAGATCGCGATTGGCGAGCGGGCGCTGGCCGCTGACCCGGCCCGCATCATCGCGGCGATCCGGATCCTTGGCGAGCACGCCGCCGCGTCTCACTCCACCAGCGGGTAGAGCGCCAGCGGCACATCCATTTCCACCCCGTCCCGCACCAGGGTCAGGATCAGCGAGTCCGGCGTGCCGTCGGGATCGCAATGGCGGTCGCGCATTTCCAGCCCGTTGAAATGGGTGATCAGATCGCCGGTCCGCACATCGGCCCGGGCGGCTGGCGTGTCCTCCAGGATGGATGTCACACGCATGCCGTTGCCGTCGGCCCGCAGGACAAGGCCGTGCGAGATCACCGGGGCGAAGCGGATCGCATCGGCCGGGGTGACCGGCTCGATCCGTACCCGTTCGCGGTCCGCGTCGAAGGTCCAGCGGAAATGCCGCATCACCTTGCCGCCGATGAGTTCCGTGCCGGGCGTGGACTGCAGCGTCGGCGCGGGCAGGGTGTGAGGGCCCAGTGTCGCGACACCGTCGAGGCGGGCGCCGTCCCGGCGTTCCACATGATTGAGCCGCATCGAGGCGCCGGTGGGCCGCGGCGGGGATTGGGTGGGATAGCGCGGCAGCCGGTTGACGGCGAAGACGGTGCCGCCCGCCCCGCTGTCGATCAGCATGCGGCGGGTGCGTCCGGGAAAGCCGATCTCCAGCCAGGGCCGGCTGTCGGGCCCGTCCGTGTCGAACACCGACACGCCATCGGGCGCGGGGAGTTCACCCGTCTCCAGCCGGATCTGGCCGGTCTGGTAGTCCAGCGTCACCAGAAAATCGCCCAGCGCGTCATAGGCCAGGATGCCGTCGATCTCGCGGCCAAGCGCCATGGAGAGGTGGTCGAGATCCTGAACCCGCGTCGGCAGGCGGTTATAGGTGAGCGGCCCCAGATGGGCGTCCCGGATATTGACCCGCTGGCCGGTACCGAAGTCCTGGGCGGTCACCCGTTCCAGACTGTCCGGATCGACAAAGCTGGACGAGGCCCCCGTATCATAGAGGAACCAAAGCGTGCGGTTCTCGGGCCGGTCGGGCCGCTCCGCCAGGGTGATCGGGACAAAGAAATAGTCCCGGCACATCTGGGTCGGCAATTCATGGACGGTCGGCGGGTCCTGGGACTGCGCGGCAGCCGCCGGGAGATTGCCCAGCAGCCAGGCTGACACTAAGAGGGTAAACCAACGCATGATCCGGTTTGCCTGTTGTCTGCCGGTCCATCCGGCAGGGCCGACCGGTCCGATCCAATCCAAGGGGTCAGGGTTAGCATGAAATCCATTTGTGTCTATTGCGGTTCCAATTCCGGACGGGAGCCGGCCTATGCGCGCGCTGCGGTTTCGCTGGGGCACAAGCTGGCAGAGCGGGGCCTGACCCTGATCTATGGCGGCGGTCAGGTCGGCCTGATGGGGACGCTGGCCGATGCGGTTCTGGAAAAGGGCGGTGAGGTGGATGGCGTCATCCCCGAATTCCTCGCTCTCAAGGAAATCGCCCACATGGAGCTCACCCGCCTGCACGTCGTGAAATCCATGCACGCCCGCAAGGCCAAGATGGAACGCCTGTCGGACGGGTTCATCGCTTTGCCGGGTGGCATCGGCACGATGGAGGAGCTGTTCGAGATCTGGACCTGGGGCCAGCTCGGCCAGCACCGCAATCCGGTCGGTCTGCTCAATGTCGACGGCTATTATGACGAGCTCGTTGCCTTCCTCGACAAGATGACGGCGCAGGGCTTTCTGGCGCCGGAACATCGCGGTGCGCTGATGGTGTCCGACGACGCAGAAGCCCTGCTCGACATGTTCGCGGCCTATGAGGCCCCGCCTGCGGATGTCCGCATCAAGACGGGGCAGACCTAGGCCTTACTCGTCACAGCCTGAGAAATGGGCGGTCAGCAAAGCTTCCCATTCGGTGAGGCCGCCATCGGAGATGTGGTCCAGACGCAGGCGGAAATCCGTGTAGCCGGGATGGTTCGGCGTCGGGAAGACCGCGTCGACGATGTAGCCGTCTTCGGCATCCAGCCACAGCACGCCTTCGCCGCCGGTCGCGCGTTCGCCGGTCAGGGCCGATCCGCTGAGCGCATAGCGGCGGGTCTGGTGGCCCAGATGCGCGACAGACGCGTCTGGCGTGGCGGTAACCTCGCCCATCCTGAACATCGGGTCCGGATTGGACGCGTCCGCCCACAACAGCGCCATGCCGAACTCGAACGGCGTGTCCTGATTGACCAGATGCGGCGTCATCACCGTCAGGCTGGCCAGGTCGAAATCATAAAGGTGCCAGGGCCGGCTCTGCGCCTGGGCGTCATCGGTGATGGTGACATTCGGCAGGCGCACTTCCAGGCTCAGAGCGTCCGTGTCCTGGTCCCATGCGATGAAGGCAAACTCCATGTGTTGCGCGTCGGGCAGGAGCTGGCCTCCCACCAGATGGGTCGCGCTCAGCGTGTCCGGATCCAGTTCGGCGGTCACCAGGGCGGCATTCCGGCACAGGCCGTTTTCCTTGTAGACCTCCAGCTCGGTTTCGGAGCGGTGGAAGACGGTGATCCGCTCATCCAGCGAGCCATCCGTATTGGAGCGCTCGTAATAGTAGATGCGGCCAACCGAGGCATTTTCGGCCTGGTAGTCCCAGGCGCCGTCATCGGCCTGGGCGCAGGCGGTGGAGGTCATGAGGGCGAGGGCAGCGCCGAGCAGGGTGCGGGTCATGGTGTCAGCCTTTCAGATCGGTCAGGGCTGCCGACAGGACCGGATCACGGCCTGCGGCGAAGTCGGAAAACTGTTCGGGGATTTCCACGTCCGGCGTGACGAAGAGGCGGTCATCGTCCGGTGTGGAGGTTTGGTAGTATTCGCTGGCATGGATCAGCGGCAGCTGGCTGTTCGGCGTGACGAAGATATTGGTTTCGCCATGATGGTTGGGCCGGTCAGCCGTGGGTTGCCCGTAGAAGCGGGCCGGGGTGGATTGTTCCAGTGCAGAGACCAGCATGACGGCGGCGGAGTGGGTGCGCCGGCTGGTGAGCACGGCCATGCGGCCCGGCTGCATCAGTGCGTCACTGGACGTGATCGCCTCGATCAGACCGGGATTGAGCGTGCCATCTCCGCCGACGCAACGCCGCAGATCGATGATCAGGGCCGGTCTGTCCTGCTGCTCGGCCAGGGCGACCGCCTGGGCGGCGACATCCGCATAGGATTGCGGGCCATTGCCCACCTGCAGGATCTGCAGATAGGCGACACCATCAACAACCAGGGCGCGGCTGGGGACCGGGACGTCTTCCATCCAGACCGGCGTGCGTTCAGCCACGCGCACCCAGTCTTCCTGACCGACCGGGCCTGTATCGCGCGAGAATATCCAGTCATAGCGGGCGTCTGTGCCCATCGGTGACAGTTGGACATCCTGCGTCGTGCCGTCCGCGAAGGACAGGGAGAGGGTGATCCGGTCGGCTGTGCTGGCCAGGTCGAGCGCTTCCAGCAGCTCGGCCTGCATCAGCCATTCCGGCAGCATCTCGTCGGAAAAATTGACGGCATCCGAGGGCAGCAGGCTGAGGCCGCGCGCCATGGCGGTCTCGACCGGAACGCCTTCGAAAGCCAGGACACGGGCGCCCAGAAGGTCAGCCTGACCGGACGGGGCACCGACGATGTAGAGCCCGTCGGCAAACAGTTCGAACCGAACCGGCAGCGAGCGGAAACCCGGACCGGGCGGCAGGCCGTCAAAGGGGACGGGGTGCATGGCCATCCAGGTATGGCCATCGCCGACCAGCGCCACGAGATGGGCGAAGCCGGTTATGCGCTCGGCCCGGCTCAGCTCGGGCAGGGCCTCGCGGTAAGCGGCGATCTCCGCTTCGAACTGCTCGCGCGGCGTATGGAAATAGGGATTGTCATGCTCGGCATGCAGCACGGTCAGGAAGGCGTCCAGGTCGGCTTCCCAGTCTGCCACCGGTGCCCGGTTGTCTTGGGCGCAGGCCGCACCGGCCAGCACCAGTCCCAGGCAGAGTCCGGTCAATCCGCGGGCCCAAGTCCGGCGGTGTCGACTGGCAGGGGTGTGAGCTGGCGTGTCGGGTTGAAATCTTGTTCTCATCATCGCTCCTTTTTGGACTTTGGTCCAAATCGTGTTGATGCTGAGATGCGCGGCCGGGCCGGATTGGATGCAGATCAGGCCGGGCTTTTTGCAATGCCTTGAAAAAGCAACTCAAATCGAGTGGTCAAATCCGCCTGCAACGGGGTCTTCTGACCGGCATTCACCCAGTCATGGGTCGTCACCGTGAGAATGCCCAGCAGGAAATCGGTCAGCAAATCCGGGTCGGTATCCGTCCGCAATTCACCCGATGCCTGGCCTTCTTCGACCAGCTCGCGGAAAAAGATCCGCATCCTGTCATCGGCTTCGCTCTCCGCCTCGGCCAGCGGACCATGCCCCATGGCCAGCGAGGCGAACTCGCGCACCATGCCCTTATTGGCCTGAGCCACCGGACCAATGGCGGCAAACAGGGCCTGCAGCCGGTTCCGGACCCCGGTCAGCCGCGCCGAGCGCGCGGCGGTGATCACGTCCTCGGTAAAGCGCTGGAAGAACTCCGCCAGGAAGAGAAGCTTGGACGGGAAGTGGTTGAACACACTCGCCCGCGCCATCCCGGCTTCCGCCGCGATCTGACCCATGGTCGTCGCCTCCAACCCCTGACGCGCGATCAGGGTGATGGCCGCCTGGTAGATCTTTTCCCGATTGGCCTGGGTACGGGGGGACAGGGTGAGGGTCTCGCTCATGCGGCGAGACTGGCATGGATTGGATCGGGGTCCAAGTTGGGTTAGGCCTAAAGCTCGATCCCCAACTCATCCCACACAGCATCCACCTTCGCCTTCGTCTCGGCGTCCATGTCGAGCTTTTCGCCCCATTCGCGATTGGTCTCGCCATCCACCTTGTTGGTGGCGTCGAGGCCGATCTTGGAGCCCAGGCCGGAAACCGGGGAGGCGAAGTCGAGATAGTCGATGGGGGTGTTCTCGACGGTGACGATGTCGCGGGCCGGGTCCATGCGGGTGGAGACCGCCCACATCACATCCTTCCAGTCGCGCGCATTCACGTCCTCGTCCACGACGATGATCCATTTGGTGTACATGAACTGGCGCAGATAGGACCAGGCGCCCATCATCACGCGCTTGGCGTGACCGGCATAGGCCTTCTTCATCGAGATCACGGCGATCCGGTAGGAACAGCCCTCCGGCGGCAGCCAGAAATCCACGATCTCCGGGAATTGCTGCTGGATCAGCGGGATGAAGACCTCGTTGAGCGCCTCGCCGAGCACGGAGGGCTCGTCCGGCGGTCGGCCGGTATAGGTGGTCAGATAGATCGGCTTCTTCCGCATGGTGATGGCGGAAATCTCGAAGACCGGGAATTGCTCGACGGAATTGTAATAGCCGGTGTGGTCGCCATAGGGTCCTTCCGGACCGTACTCGTCCAGCAGGACATGGCCTTCCAGCACGATCTCGGCCTCGGCGGGCACTTGCAGCGGCACGGTCTTGCAGTCCACCAGTTCGGCCTTCTTGCCTCGAAGGAGGCCGGCGAACTGGTATTCCGACAGCGTGTCCGGCACCGGCGTCACGGCGGCCAGGATGGTTCCCGGATCGGCGCCCAGCACGGCGGCAGCGGGCAGGGGTTCCGGCTTTTCCTTCTTCCAGCGCTGATAATGCTGCGCGCCGCCGCGATGCTTGAGCCAGCGCATCAGCGTGCGGGTCTTGCCCAGCTTCTGCATGCGGTAAATGCCCAGGTTGAAATCATCCGTGCGGTCCTTGCCCGGTCCCTTGGTGACCACGAGCGGCCAGGTGATCAGCGGGGCCGGCTCGCCCGGCCAGCAGGTCTGGATCGGCAGGCGGTCGAGATCGATCTCATCGCCGGTCAGTACGACTTCCTGGCAGGGGGCGGACTTCACCGTCTTGGGCCGCATCGACATGACTGTCTTGGCCAGGGGCAGCATTTCCAGCGCGTCCTTCACGCCGCGTGGCGGTTCCGGCTGGCGCAGGAAGGCCAGCAGCTCGCCGACTTCGCGCAGCTCCTCGCCCGTGGTGCGGGCTTCCCCGCCCAGCGTCACCGCCTGGGCGACACGCTTCACCGTGCCGAACAGATTGACCAGGCAGGGCATCTCGCTCGGCTCGCCCTTTTCATTGAGGACGTTCTCGAACAGCAGGGCCGGTCCGCCAGCTTCCAGCGTGCGGCGATGGATCTCCGTCATCTCGCGATCGGTGGAGACTGGCGTCGTGATGCGGACGAGATCGCCCTCGGCCTCGAGCTGGACAATGAAATCGCGCAGGGATTTGTACGCCATGCGGGCACTCCGAATATCTGTGGGGGAGAAACTGCAAGTTTGCGACGGAAAGTCCAGCGGTCGACGTGTCACAGGTCGGCCCCGACCCTCGGCATTTGAGACAAAACTGCTGAAAATTTATCCGGCAGTTTTGATATCGATTTCAGGCCTGCCGGGTATAGGGGGCCTTCACAGTGTTGTTGCGTTCCCGAAAGTGCCCTCATGTTGCATCGCATGGTTCTCACCGCCCGGTCCGAAATCGATCTGGGCGCCGGTTCGCTCAGCGGTCCGCTGGGCTTTCTCCTGACCGCGTGCATGAAGACCAGTATCGAGAATTGCCTGACCGGTGAAATGGCCTGGCAGGGCGATCAGTTCTTTCTCGTGATGGAAGGTGAACGCCGGCCACTGCTGCGCTTCCTGGCGTCCGCCCGCCGCGACGCCCGCCTGTCGCAGATGCGGCGTCTGGAATTCAGTGCGATCGATCAGCGCGAGTTCGAGACCTGGTCGGTGGGGCAGCGCACTGGCAAGGGCGTTGTCGGCGTCGAGGCGCTGACCGCCGGGGAGGTCCGCGCCCTGATCCGCGACATCACCAACCAGAATCGCATCGCGACCTCGCCGCGTCTTATTCTGGCTGCGTGACCGGGTCGGTTTCGATGCCGGTCTGATCCTCCAGCAGTGCCCTGACGATGGCGGCTGCGAGCTCATAGGATCGCGATGAGGTGCGGTTCGTGGCACCGAAACGGACCACGACCAGGTCCTGTTCGGGCATGATGAAGCCCCATTGCGACTGGAATCCACTCATCGTGAATGTGCCATCCGGCACGCCGTCATGCTCGCCCGGCAGCCAGAACCCCATGCCATAGGCCTGGTTCGACCCGTCCGTCGGCGTCGACACGATGGTGTTCCAGTCCTCCGGCAGAAGGCGCTCTCCGTCGAACACGCCCTCATTGGCATACAGCCAGCCCAGCCGCGCCCAGTCCTGGGCGGTGGCATACATGTAGGACGAGCCCTGGAAAGTCCCGGTCTCGTCGATCTCCAGGATCGGGGAATACATGCCCAGCGGTTCGAACAGGATCTCGCGAAGCCCTTGAACCCGCGAGGGAATGTCATCGCCCAGGAATTGCTGCATGGCGTGGGTCGCCATGATCGTATTGCCGCTCATGTACTGCCAGTGCTCCAGCGGCGCATGCAGGCGCTCCCGCGTTGCCGCGAAATGGGCCATGTCGGTCTGGGTGAACAGCATCTGGGAGTTGGGATCGGTGCCATTGTTCAGCTCGGCGATGGCGAAACCGCCGGCCATTCGCAACAGGGCCTCGATCGTGACATCCTTATAATCGGCACTGACCGCGGACAGTGCGGGCACGGCGCCTTCGGCCTCAATGTCGACAAGGCCTTGATATTGCAGCCGTCCGGCGAGGGTCGTCATGGCGCTCTTGGTCATGGACCAGCCATGGAAACGGGTCTCGCGACTGGCCTGGGGCGCATAGCGCTCGGCGACCAGCTGGCCCCGATAGAGCACGGCCACACCCAGCGTATTGCGTTGATCCGTTTCCGGATCGCCAAAGGCCGCATCAATGGCGGCTTCCAGGGCGACCGTGTCGAAATGCGCGTCGCGGAAAGCCGGATCGATCTCCATGGGCTGGAACTCCCGCTCCGCCGGGACGGTGAGATCCGCATCGAAATGCTCGGCATCATGCACCAGGGTGCAGCCCAGTCCGTCCCGCCAGACCGCAGTCTGACGCCAGAACAGGCCGAAGACACCGGCGGTTACGGTCCGGGTCTCTTCGTCAATCTGCGACGTGATCACCGGGGCGGCCCCGCCGAGCAGCGGGTCGAGATAGACCGAGCGGGCAAAATCGCTGTCCAGCCCAGCCACCCAGGTCTGGGAGCAGGTTTGCTTGGCGACAATCCCGGTCCCGGACGGCGCGTAGATCCGGCCGATGGGCGAGAGGTTGAGGGCGGCGATGCCGCCAACAAGGATGACGGCGGCCGTACCCGCCAGCAGACGTTTGATCATGCTGTCTCCCCCGCCCGGTCCGGGCCGTGTGTCTCTAGCCGAGCTTGTCGAAATCCGGAGCGCGTCGCTCCAGGAAGGCGGCCGCCGCTTCGGCGAATTCCGGCGATTGCAGCTGGTTGGCGAAGATCGTGTTTTCGCGATCCATCCGGTCCTCGATGCTCTCAACCGGCTGGCGCATCAGCGCCTTGGAGGCCTTGAGCGAAGAGGGGGCTTTGGCGGCCAGGATGGCGGCCATGAAGCCTGCGGTCTCGGCCAGCTTGTCCGCCGGGGTGACGCGGTTCACCAGCCCGGTTTCGCGGGCCCGGTTGGCATCCCAGGTGTCGCCCAGCAGCAGGAGTTCGGCGGCTACGGCATGACCGAAAATGCGCGGCATCAGCTGGGAGGAGGCAAATTCCGGCGCCAGGGCCAGATCCACGAAGGGCGTCTTGAAGATGGCCCGGTCGGACGCCACCACCAGATCGCAATGCAGCAGCAGGGTGACGCCGATCCCGATGGCCAGACCGTCGACCGCGGCGATCACCGGCTTCTGGCAATTGAGCAGGGCGAGCATGAATTTGCGCACTGGCGGTGTGTCATGCTCGCCGAAATTCGGCGGGCGCTGGGTGAAGTCGACAATGTCATTGCCGGCCGTGAACACGCCCTGCGTGCCCGTCAGGATGCAGACCCGCACGGACGGGTCGTCATTGGCGCTGTCCAGCGCGTCGGCCGCGGCAGAATACATGTCCTGGGTCAGGGCATTTTTCTTCTCGGGGCGATTGAATGTGATGGTGCGGATGCGATCCGCCGTTTCGACCAGAACCAGTTCGCTCACGCGAGCCTCCCATTTTTGATTTTGAGGTATGCTAGCGCGAATTCGGGGCGGCGGAAACCCTGCTGCAGTTTACGTAAACGTCAGCTGCGCCTCAGGAATCCGTCGCCAGCCGGGTGAGGACCCGATACAGCGCATCACTGTCCTCTTCGCCCAGGCGCGCTTCCAGTTCGGTGTTCATGTCGCGCAGGATATGGTCCGCCGTATCGCCCAGTGCGCGCCCCTTTTCCGTCAGGGAAACCACGGCGGAGCGCTTGTCTGTCCGCGAGGCCGTTTTCAGCACCAGGCCGAGCGCTTCCATGCGGCTGACCAGTCCGGTCACGGCCGGCGGGTTCAGGGAAAGCATTTCGCCGATATCACTCATCCGGCGCTCGCCCCGGCGGGACAGGAGGAAGAGGAGGGCGGCCTGGGCCGTGGATACGCCCGCGGTCTTGCGCAGGCGTGCATCGGCCTCCCGGTCGAGCCGCCGGGCCGCGATTTCCAGCAGGAGGAAGAGACGCCGGTCAACGGCGCGAGCGCGAGCCATGGCCTATGAGTGCGGCGATTCTGGATTTGGGGGGAGGGTGGAGGCCAGCCTCAGGCGCTGAGCCCGTCAATACAGGCCGCTTCGACCTGCGCCTGGGTGTCCGGGGACACATCAAGAAGCTTGCGGGCTGACAGGTCCATCGGCGCGGCGACGCCCTCCATCGTCCACCAGACACGGCCCGTGGCCGGTTCCAGCACCCAGTGCACGATATTGCGAACCTTCGGGCTCACGGATTTCAGGCCGGACCGGATCACATAGCCATCACCGCAGCGCGGCCAGCGGCGCGGCTTGATCCGGCATTCCAGCAAAGCCGAGGCGATATTCTCCCGGCTTTCACCGGTATATTGCGCCCATTCCTCCGGGAAGGCGGCCGCGAAATTGGTGACGCTGTCCGAGACACGGCCGAGCAGGAATTCGCTGCGCATCCAGCCGAAAGCATCCATCTCGGCCGGTCCGAGCCGGCCACGCCCGATGGTTTGCAGGTCCAGGGCATCCGCGCGTTCCGGGCTGGCGATCACCGTCTTGTCGTCCAGCTCAAGCCCGCGCGGGGCCGCGAAGTCCGGCAGCGTGACCTTGAGGTTTT